>DQIQ01000056.1 GCA_003942085.1 Thermoplasmata archaeon
GGTGAAGGTAACATCATTGTTTTTAATAATGGAGCTAACCGTTCGGGTAGTCATTATTCTTCTGTTGATGAAATTGTTCCACCGGTCAATGACGATGGTGAGTATTATCTTGAATCTGCCTCCGCGTATGGGCCTGAGGCACAAATATGGATATACACCGCTAACCCTCCAACGAGTTTTTATGCGAGTCATCTTTCTGGGGCTCAAAGACTCACCAGTGGTAACACGCTGATTTGTAATGGAGAAACAGGGAAAATCTTCGAAGTCACCCCAGAAGGAACAACGGTTTGGCAATATGTGAGTCCATTTAATGAACTATTTAAAGTCGTGTACATACCCCCCAGAAGAACCACCGGAACCGGGGGTCCCCGATTTAGATTGTTCTGGAAGTCTTTCTTGGACTAGCATTAAGCCTGGCGCAACGGTGATTGGAACGTTCCAGATTCAAAATATCGGAGACAGCGGCTCACTACTGAATTGGACTATTAACACCTCATTAATTTCCTGGGGAACGTGGTCATATGATTCTTCATCGGGAGAAAATCTCACCCCCGGAGATGGACAAGTAACGGTCCATGTGTCAGTGATTGTCCCCAATGAAAAAGATACAGCTTTTGATGGGTATGTCCGAGTAGAAAACCAAAACAACCCTGATGATTTCGATGTCGTTCCTGTGTACCTAAAAACACCATTCAACACACCTGTGGTCCATTGGAAAATGATCCTCCTCAATTTCTTTCTTTTCAAGGTCCATCAATGGTCTTTACTCATCGAGAAAATATATAATGAATTGTAGGTATCATTCATAACGTATGGCACTATTCACCGCGCCAGTATTTTTTACCAGCACCTTTTCAAATGAAAAATTCTTTTCATATAAAAAATTTCAGGAAGTGGACGGGGAGTGCATAAATAATACGAAAACTTCAATTGGTTATCATGATATATCCGGCGCAAGGCAACAGACCTAAAATGGATAAGTGAATAGCGAAACCATGAAATCAGAATCAATGGATAAAGAAAAAAAAGAATCAACGGGAAATCATGATTCTACCTCAGATGTTCATCATACCTATATATTTGAATCGGAGGAAAAGAAATCTATCAAATATTTCCCTAACAACATCCGTGTTGAACCAGTGACAAATTTTAAGGGGTATAAAACATTTTATCAGGTCCCTTTTAGACTCTATAAGAACGACCAGCTTTGGGTTCCTCCTTTTTCAAATGAGATGAAAGGTTTCTTTAAAAAAAACAATCCGTTTTGGTCACATGCAGAAGGCAAATTATTTATCGCAATTAAAAATAACAAAGTCATCGGACGGATTGCTGCAATAATCGACCATTCATATTGCAAAACAGTGGGAGAAAAAATAGGGTTTTTTGGTTTTTTTGAATGTATGGAAGACTACGAATGCGCTCAGGCTTTGTTTCAGACAGCCCAGGACTGGCTAATCGAAAAGAAGATGAGGATTATGCGGGGTCCGATCGATGGTCGGGTTGACGTTGGTTGTGGTTTTTTATACACTGGTTTTCACTTGCGACCAAGTTTGCTTTCTACGTATTCACCAGTGTATTATGTGTCTTATGCCGAGAGGTTTGGGCTGAAAAAATGTCGTGACCTCATCCTGTATTATATCGATTTGACTAAACCAATCCCAAAAGAGCTGGAAGAAAAAGCCCAACAGCGCGTTGCCTCGGGTATACAGGTCCGTCCTTTTGATCGGCTGCGCACCAGCAAGGAACTGAAATGGTGGGTCAACCTTTTTTTAGAAACTTTCGCTGATCATTGGGGGTATGTCCCCGTTTCTGAAGAAGAAGTAAAAACACGTTTCGGGATCAAACAATTACGATGGTTTGTTGATTCACGGTTGTTTTTGGTCGCTGAAATCAAAGGATCTCCAGTTGCTTACATCTGGTCAACCCCAGACTACAATCAGGTTTTTCAGAAAATGCATGGACGTTTAGGTCCTTTTGAACTGATCCGTTATCTTTGTACAAAACAAAAGATAAATGTAGGGAAATTGCATCTGATCGGCATCAAGAAAGAATTCCGTAATCAAACCATTGGATCTTTGTTGAATTATGAAATACTGGTGGAGATGAAAAACCGTGGGTATGTTGGTGCCGAGGTTGGCTGGATCGATGAACAGAACACTGTTGCCCATACAACCATTGCAATCACTGGTGCCACCGTATATAAAAAACACCGTGTTTTTGAAAAAGATCTTATGATACCAACGGTTGTTGAAAAGAGGAACACCCATGAAAACTAATACTGAACAAAAAACGCACCGATACGATCATACAATGCAGCATCCGCTGTTTGGCATCTCAACACGGCACTGGATTTCACTAGTCAAAAAAAATAGAGGTATCGACAGAAATTATCTTCAGAAGGCGCTCTTTATCACGGTGATATCACTTTTTACTGCACCGGTTCGCATGCTCTTTAAAATAAAATATGATGCTAAAATCAACAAAACAATCCTACAGAATCCACCTGTTTTTATTATCGGCCACTGGAGAAGTGGCACGACATATCTTCATGAACTGTTAAGTAAGGATCCACAATTCTGTTATGCCTCACTGTGGAATACTCTTTTACCAGATAGTTTTTTGATTCTTGAGCCGATAAAAAAATTCCTTGCAAAATTTCTCCCATCAGAACGACCCATGGATGCAATAAAGGTCGACATGGACAGCCCCTACGAAGAGGAAGCAGCTCTTGCGGTGTTATACCCCTGGTCTTTTTTCCATTGTTTACATTTCCCAAGAAACGCCGAGGAACAATATCTTAAATCGATTCATTTCCAGGGTCTCTCATCTGAAGAAAAAGACCAATGGAAAACAACCTACCTCAAATTTATAAAAACAGTTTCATCAGTAAATCAAGGGAAAAGATTTCTATCTAAGAACCCTCCGAATACCGCTCGCATCACCACCTTGCTTGAGCTTTTTCCAGAGGCAAAATTCATCCATATCTACAGAAATCCCTACCTAGTGTATCTCTCAACAAAAAAAATGAGGATGAGGGTATTGGAAAAACTTGGGCTGCAGGATGCTTCCGAGGATGAAATTGAACAGCAAGTCATAAAAAATTACATTCGTCTCATGGGCAGCTTTTTTGAGCAAAAAGAACACATCCCTCAAGAGAGATTTGTTGAAATAAAATACGAAGACCTCATCGCAGACCCGACAGGACAAGTAAAAAACATCTATGCGTCCTTGAATCTTTCTGGTTTAGAACTCGCGATGCCTGAGATGCTGAAATATCTCCACCATCAATCAGCATATAAAACAAACGTGTACGCTCTTGATGAAAAAATTTTGCATCATGTTGATAAGAACTGGAAGTTTACCATTGACCGTTGGGGTTATACCCCGCCGAAGTGACATTCATGCCCTCAACTCGAGATAATAACGAAGAAAAAGACCATGAAGAACGCTTGATACGAGTTGCTATTCTTGCTGAAGAGCCACTAGGTTGGGGGTCAGGGAAGCATTTCTTCCCGGAAATATTACATAATTACACATGGAGTATAAAGAATAAAACCTATCTGATTAGTACAAAATATATTTTTGATAAAGATATTTTACTAGGGCACCTGAATACTAAAAATTACGATGTCTTACTTGTCCCTGGAGGCGGTGTCGGTGACGGAGAAGCAATGATGAAAGGGTTTTATTTTTCAAGGAACGTCAAAAAATGGAAAAAAAAAATCGCGTCGTTTATCCAGGATGGCGGTGGATATGTTGGGATATGCGGCGGAGCCGCCCTTATTACGGATTTAAAAACATCTGAAAAAAATCCTCGGACGTTTCTTGAGAGGCAGTATCATAAAAGCGCATTAGGAGTTTCTTGTGTGTCATCGTATTATAAATCGATTGCGTTTCCTCTGTTTTATCTGTTTCAAAAGAACCATGTAGAGAAAATCGGTGCGATAGCATATGTTTTTTCTTTTGCTCCCGGGGAAACCGTCGATGGAGTCCGGATCCATACTGGAGGCGCTCCACTGGATTTTCAGCTCTGCAGAAATCATCCTCTATTTTCAGATTTTCAGCAGGATGTTGAGCGAATCCGATGGTGGGGCGGTCCAGCCCTAATAGTACCGGAAAAACCAGATAGAGAGGTTCAGATTTGTGCAAAATATCCTTCGCTTGATTTCTCGGAAAATAAAGATATACGGATTCACGCATGGAAATATGTAGGAGGAATTCGTGGTCTTTTTTTTGCTTTCTTGAAAGCTTTACAATACATAAAAAAAGAAAATGATTCGCTGAAGAACGTGTTTTTATATGCGTTTTATATGGCAGGGGATTGGGAGTTAACTGATAGGGTTATTGATCTTGATCATTCCGATAGACCATGTATGACCACAGAGATTTATCCGAATGCCAACAAGGGGAGAATTCTTCTGTGTACTGCCCATCCTGAATATATGGTGTGGTGGAATGGCCATATCAATGAGGTGAAGCATGAAGGATTTACTTGTCTTGGCACCGGTCTGTATCAATGGACGGATGTCGCATCCTTCAGCAATGATGCACATATTGAGCTTACTCATACCTGGTGGATGGTTCGGCGATTTGTCGCTTGGGCTGCAAAGGTACCAGATGATCATCTACCTCCGATTCTGAAGGAGGAATTCATAAAAGAAAAATCCATTCTTGCAAAAAACGTTTTTTGGGATGGGAGCTTTATTAATCAGATGGAAAATATTTAGTACGATAATGTTTTGAAAAAGAAAGAAAAATATATTTTTCTCCTGTCAAACCCTCACGCAATGTTAAAAAAAAAAAAAGTTATTATAAATTATAACTATTTATTCTAATCATAACCGTACTTTTTCACCACGATACTTTTTACAAATTGAACGGTGAACAGATACACTAGGACGATAATAAAGAGTGCGAGGAAATAGAGCGGTGGCGGCATTACGAAATCCAATATTCCAGCAAGAGGAGAAAACGGGAGAATAATTCCTATTGTGACTATTAATATCGAAGTAAGAATTAACAACTTACCCGGCTTACTTTCGATAAATGGTATTTTCCCGGTGCGAATCACATGGATCACTAATGTTTGTGTGCAGAGTGACTCTAAGAACCAACCGGTGGCGAATAATGGTTGCTGTGCATGGAAAATAAACCAAAGCACGCCAAAGGTGACAAAGTCAAATATTGAGCTCACAGGTCCGATGAGGATCATAAAACGTTTAATGGATCTGATATTCCATGGCCGTGGTTTTTCTAGATACTCCTCATCGACCGAATCAGTAGATATGCTTGTTTGTGACATGTCATAGAGAAAATTATTCATCAATATCTGAATGGGCATCATCGGCAGAAACGGCAAAAAGATGCTTGCTCCGGTCATGCTGATCATGTTCCCTAAATTAGAACTCGACCCCATCTTGATGTATTTCACGATGTTTCCAAATGTTTTTCTCCCCTCAATCACCCCATCACCAAGGACTAAGAGGCTCTTCTTCCGCAGGATGATATCAGCGGATTCCTTGGCGATATCCACCGCGTTATCGACAGAGATCCCGACATCAGCTGCTTTGAGCGCAGGAGCATCATTGATCCCATCACCCAGATACCCGACAATGTGATTATTTTCATGAAGTGCACGGACGATTCGTTCCTTCTGTAACGGGGACAGCCGGACAAAGACAGTGGTTGTCTCTACGACTTCTTTGAGTTCTTCATCGGTCAGCTTTTCGATCATGTCACCGGTGTACACATCTTTAATATCCAGACCGACTTGACTGCAGATATTCTTCGTGACATACTCGTTGTCACCTGTTAACACCTTCAGTTCAATACCTAGTTTCTTCACCACTTCAATGGTTTTTTTCACCGTGGGTTTTGGTGGATCCAGAAATGCTACGTATCCTTTGAGGATTAAATTTTTTTCATCATCGCGTGAGTATGTCTCTTTTTTATCTACCACATCCTTGTATGCGACTGCTAAAACACGGAACCCTTGGAGACTGAGGCTGTCATATTCACCTTTTAAGTCATAGAGAACAGACTCGTTTATCTCAAGGACCTTACCATCTATCTCATAATGTGAACATCGGGTGAAAATCTCCTCAGGCGCTCCCTTTGAGATGAATCGATGAGTACCATTCATTGTTACGACGACGGACATGATCTTCCGGGAGAAATCAAAGGGTATCTCGTCTATTTTCGTGTACTGATTTACGAGTAATTTTTCATGTTTGAGAATCGCTCTATCTAATAAATTCTTTAACCCGGTTTGATAAAAACTGTTAATATAGGCGAGTCTCAGCACGTCATCGTCTTCTTTCCCGGTGACATCACAATGTTTTTCCAGGACGATTTTATCCATGGTAAGTGTCCCTGTTTTATCGGTACAAAGGACATCCATAGCTCCGAAATTCTGGATGGAGTTGAGACGTTTTACGATCACCTGTTTTTTTGCCATCGTAATTGCGCCTTTTGAAAGATTGATGGCCACAAGCATCGGGAGCATCTCAGGGGTAAGACCGACCGCTACCGCTAATGAGAACATCAGTGCTTCGATGAGATTACCTTTCAATGCTGCATTAATGGTGAAGATAACAGCCACTAAAACGAGCATAAATCTGATCATTAGCCATGTGAACGACCGAATTCCTTTATCAAAACTAGTCTCCATTCGCATGGTCGCCAGTTTTCGTGACACTTCACCAAATTGCGTTGAAAGCCCGGTTTTAATAACCAAGCCCAAAGCGGTTCCACTAACAACGCTCGTCCCCATAAACGCGATGTTGTTGAACTCCGAGAGCGAGGTTTCTTTCAGTTGTATCGGTCCTGCGACTTTTTCTGAGGGAAATGATTCACCGGTTAAAGACGCTTGATTGATGAATAAATCTTTACAGGAGATGATGCGTAGATCTGCCGGGATCATATCGCCAGCGAATAAATCAATGATATCACCTGGGACGATTTCCCTGATCTTTACATCTCGTGATTTCCCATTTCGGATCACTGTAGTGGTTGCTCGAACCATATCACTTAATTTTTCTGCTTCTTTTCCTGCGCGATACTCTTGGAAAAAGGAGAGGAAAACACTGATAATCGCCATGAGAAAGACAAGGAGTGCGTTGAATGGTTCTTGGAAGTAGAGAGAAAAAGCAGCGATGATGAAAAGAACAAGGACTAAGGGGTTGATTAATTTCGATATGAGTTGCACAAGAGCTGTACGTTTCTTTTTCTTTGCAGGTTCATTGTACCCATATTGCTCAAGGCGCTTTTGTGATTCTTCGTAAGACAGACCGTTGTGTGATGTATGTAATTTTTCAAAAAGGACTTCAATTGGGGAGGTTACATAATCTAAATCAATGGTATTCTGTTTTTGATTATTATTAATCGTATGTGTTTCATGTTTATACCCATTTTTTGAATGCCTTAATGGGACAATAATTATTTCCCCCACTTTTGAGTAATCAGGTATCCGACTAACGTACATTAGTCTTGCTGTATATTTTGGGACGGGGAGGTTCTGGCAGGGATAATTTTTTTTAAAAAAAAGATTATTAAAGACTTGGTTATTTCAGGGGGCAGACCACAGGGGCTTCTGTATATGGAAAAAAAGGTTATCGTTGGTGGAATCATCGCCCTGTTTTTTGTTGCAGGGTTGAGCGGTTGTGTCGGACCACGGGTTACCGATTATTTCAATGGATCGTACGCAGCAAGTGAACAAACAATTCTCACTGTTACTAATATCAATGGTCAGGTTGAGATTACCGGTTGGGATGGGGGCAACGTGACCGTCAATGCTGTGAAAAAATCATCGTTTGGGAAAGAAGAACTTGACAAGATAAAAATCAATGTTACTCTTATAGGAAATCATCTGAATATTGAGACAAAATATACTGGTCTAGCGACAATCCAGGGAAGTGTCGATATGACTATTAAGGTGCCCCGTACTATCCATATCGAATCGGTCACAACATCCAATGGAGCAATACAAATCACAGACACGAGAGGGGATATAAAAACTTCTAGCTCCAATGGAGCTATTATCATTGATACTGTTGATGGGTATGTTTCTGCGAAGACAAGCAATGGACGCATCGAAGTCAAAGGAACTGCGGGGATAAAAAATATTCAAACGTCGAATGGTGCAATCACCGTTGAGGTAGCTGATTTTCAGGATAATGTGAGTATAGATACGAGCAATGGTGCTGTTGCAGTATATCTCAATCCCTCGGTCAATGCAACATTAGAGATGACGACGTCCAACGGTAAAATCACCGTGGAGGGGATTTCCCTTAACGTGGAATTGCTCGAAGAGGCGCATGTGATCGGGTCGCTTGGTTCAGGTAGCCGCAGGTTGGATATCCATACGTCCAATGGAAACATCCAGTTAATCAAATTAGCAATCCAATAGCAACATAAAAAAAAATAATAAAATAATACTATGAATGGTATCCAAACGAACATCGTAATTCGCTAATAACTAATACTATTTACTTTCTTTTTATGACTTAAATGTATGTTGTTCCATCATTACAATCGCAATATAATGCACTATTACCTCATCATTGCTTTTATCACGTTCTTCAATCGCTTTGTAATTCTACATAAAACATTGGGAATTTGTTTTTCATTAATATCCAGGTCATCACAACTCTCGACGCTCCACCATTCCCATCAGAAAACAGATGAAGTCGTACTATTTTATTATGTAAAATTGCACCTAATTCTACAGGATGTAGTCTTTTCTAAGTATAATAGTAAATTGGAGTATTTTCCTCAGTCCGTCTTTAAGTTTTTATAAGGCGGAGAGATCCAATCAGAACCAGAAATTCTGACAGCAGGATTTCCGTAAATGCCAACAATTTTGCAGTTTGTGTCCTTAGTAAGTAATCTATGAATTTTTAGTAAAAACTTTTAATTAAAATTCTTAAAAATTCAAGGGGAGAATTAATAAGAGGTTTATTAAACTATAGTGCCATTTATCTTAATAAAAAATTTAAA
>DQIQ01000057.1 GCA_003942085.1 Thermoplasmata archaeon
TAACTCATCCTTGTGTCTGTCTCGTACCAGGTCCTGTAAACCCTTTGTCGTCCCACCTAAGCCTGTACTACGCTGATGATCAGTACAAAGAGCTTTGTGATATCTATTCTAGAATGGAAGAACTCTTCAGCTGAAATACTCTTTTTACATTCATTGCAATACTATCCCATGTACTCCCACCAGAAACCACCAAACTCATAACAGATAGTGTTCTAGAAGCATCTCTACTATGAATACAAGCATCAATCAGTACGACGTATTAAAAACCTTACAATCACCGATCCCTTCAGAATCATCGGTTTCTTTCATACCATAAGATTGTACCTATCATTTTCTCATCTGAAAGCTATAATGGAAGTCTTTCTCGTTAATCATGATTCTTTGATGGGCAAAAAAACCTCCAATCACAATGAAATCTCCATTAGAGAACCCCTCCTGATTCACGATGAGTTTACCCCTACATTTTACTAAAAATAGAAAAGTTTATTAATTTGTAGGGGTAATACCTCCGTATGGTTTCAGTAAAGAAAAAGACCATCAATGGCAACACGTACTATTATCTCGAACAGAGCTTCAGAAAAAACGGTACGATCAATAAAAAAGAAAAATATCTCGGCCCAACCCTTCCGAAAAACATCGGAAAAATAAAGGAGGAATTCCAGAAAGAATTCTACCAAGAAACATGGTTCAACAGATTCGACATCATAAAAGAACAGTTCATAAAAGAAAAAAGAAACATCCCGCCATCTCTGGAAAAAAAACAAACCGAACAATTCGCGACAACATTCACATATAACACGAACCGGATCGAAGGATCAACCATAACACTTCGAGAAACCGCAGATCTCCTCGAGCGAGGACTATCGCCATCACAACGACCGGTAGAAGACATCAAAGAAACAGAGGCACATAAAAAAGTCTTCACCGATTTGCTCGCCTACAAAAAAGAAATCGCCTTACCGACTGTTCTGTATTGGCACAAACAACTCTTCCAAGACACAAAACCGGATACCGCAGGAAAAATCCGACAGCACCCCGTAGGAATCTCCGGGAGTAAATTCCTCCCGCCATACCCCATTGAACTCGATTTCTTATTACGAGACTTCTTTGACTGGTATCATAAAAATAAAAAGACACTTCACCCCGTGCAGCTCGCAGGACTAGCCCATCTTAAATTCGTCACGATTCATCCATTTGGAGATGGCAACGGTCGTCTCTCACGACTCCTTATGAATTCTGTGCTTCACAAGAATGGATACCCGATGCTCATCATCCCGTACTCACAACGAAAAAGCTACTACACCGCCCTCGAGCGAAGCCAACTGAAAAAAGATGAGAATATTTTCATCCTGTGGTTTTTCAAACGATACCTCAAAGAGTACAAACAATATCTCATATAATTCTCTCAATTTCTATTTTTTTTAATTAATTGACTCATCACATGGTATGAGTATCAGTCCGTTTTTCTCCCTACGAACCCGCTCCAGACTCCAATCATGATTCAATTATTAGATAGTCTTTAATAGTAAATAAAAGAAAAAGTTTAGAAAATGCTAGTATTTTTATGCTTTAACTAGTGTTGGTTGAAATTCTTTAATTGTTGATTGTGATTCTAATTCTGCAATTTGTTTAGATATCGCGAAGTCAAATTTCAACATTATTGTAACTAGTTTATTCTCTGTGTTTAATTTATATAATGGTGCGTTTCCTATGGTTCTTGATTTAGAAATCAATTTTTTTGCGATTAGGTTTTCCATAATTTTATAAACTGTTGGTCTGCTTATCTCTGATTTTTCTACTATTTCTGTTATGGAATATTCTGAGTCTGGATGGTCAGCTAAAAAGTCTAATATTCTGGTCCATGCATTATCTCCAAATATATCTTTGAACATTCTCTTCACTTCTCTTCCGCTTCTTTTACTAACTTACTAACTTGCTACTAATCAGTTATAGCACTTCAAGTATATAAACTTTTTTTATTTTATCATTAGCAAATTTTAACTAAATCAATAAATTTTTTTTATCGAAACAATTAAATACCATTTATTACATAAGGATAGTGCGCGAAGTAGTATTATGCGCCACCGTAAGGTGAGGCCGATGAAAGGAACAGAAGAATTCGAACATAAAGTACTTTATAAACTATGGCGAAACACATGTTTCGGAAGAGGACATATGCTCATTGACAATCTGGTGAATGGTTTTCCCAACGGGGAGGCCAACGACGTACATAACGCAATAGACCAACTATCACATAGAAATTGGATAGTTAAAAAACCCACAAAACACGGAACCGCAGTATATATCAACACAAACTACAGACATAAAATAGAACAAGAATTGAAACGTCGATACCCGTACATATAAGGTATCAGCAGACAAATGAATAATGATATCTGTCCATGAAGAATAAATGTGGGCAGATACCATCTATTCAATAAATAAGATAAGAAATATAATCACGATTTGTGATTATAGTTCTATTATTCTCCATATGAACCCTACCAGATTCTCATCATGATAAAATGATTAGACGTTTACCGTCCCGGCAGGGTAGGAATAATTTTAATACCTGATGTTCAATAGCAACATCATAGGGAGATATTATGAAGAAAATACTACCAATAGTCCTCATAGGTGTTTTAGTCCTCAGCGGACTAGGGACCGCTGCATTCACCAATAGCGTCTCAAAAGATCAAGCAATGAACGTCAAAACACAATCAACGTCCGTTGTCTTTTCATCGCAACCCACGATATCGGAAAAGGACGAATTCGTGAAGATCCAACTGGATGGCGCAACGACGCAACTGTCTGAACCAAACAAACCGGTGTTGCCGATCTATGTGAAGACCATTCAGATTCCTTTCCGGTCAACAGATATCCAAGTGATGTGTACTCCAAAGGATATCGGCTCGCTCACGCTTTCAAAAGAGGTGATCCCTGCTCGCATCACCCCCGTATCTTCCTTTGGTGAACAGTCTATGTCTAGGAAGGATGCCTCGGTGTATGAAAGTTCCGCGTTCTATCCAGCAGTATGGTGGAGCTATGAGCTTGGCGCAGGCAGGAACGAACAGGACCAGCAGGTGACGTTTGTCAAAGTGATCTGTTACCCGGTCCGTTATTCACCGTTGAACCATGAGATCTCCTATGCCCATCGCTTTGATTTCCAAGTGAAATACACCGAGCCAATACCAACGAGTCAACCGCTTTCTGAAAAGTACGATATGGTTGTTATCGCCCCTGAGAAGTTCTACGCAAGTCTCCAACCACTGGTCGATTTCAAGAACAGCAAAGGCATCAGCACCAGGTTCAAATCCGTGGAATCCATCCTTAATGAGTACGATGGAGACGATCCCCCTGAGCAGGTGAAATACTTCATCAAGAACGAGTACGACCAAGCGAACATCACGTATGTCTTACTCGTCGGTGGCCTGAAGTCACATATATATGCAAAAGACAAGGACACCCGCTCCGCAGGGTATAGCGCCTGGTGGGTACCGGTCAGATACGTCAACATCCCCTTGTTCGAGGACCCCGGGTGCATCTCCGACCTGTACTATGGATGTCTGTACAATGGGACCGGTGGGTTTGACAACTGGGACTCCAACCATGATGGTGTGTACGCCGCGTGGAACGCATCTGGTGCAGCAAACGACACCTTCGACCTGAACCCAGAGGTCTACGTCTCACGTCTCCCCTGCACGACGATACGAGAGGTCAAAACCGTCGTCAAGAAGATTATCGCCTATGAAAGCTCAGGTCCAGATGCCAAACCATGGTACAACACCTTTGTCGGCATCGGTGGAAAAACCTACGCGTATTACCAAGGAAAACCAGATGGGGAGTACCTCTGCGACCTTGCCTATAACATCACAAAGAACGCGCTCCCAGATCTGCAGCTGGTGAGCTGCTACAGCACGAACCGGGACACAGGCAGACCCACTCCCACACCAAAGGATATCCTCAAATCCATCAACCAAGGAGCCAGTTTTGTCTATTTCGAAGGACACGGCAACCCGTACTCCTGGAACACGATCTGGTTCGACGGCACCTACCCGATCAACTGGACGGGTGGTTTTAACATCGCCTCGTATCCTTTGCTCATCAACGGTGACAAACAACCGGTCGTCATCGTCGGAGCATGCCATAACGCACTGTTCAACGTCTCATTGATTCCTGCCTTACTGGAGAATAAAGCACACCACCCACATTTCTGCTACGGCATCCCCATCCCCTACTGTTTCTGCGCAGGGCTTCTCATGAAAACACACGGGGGCGCGATCGCCACAACCGGTTGCACCGGATACAGCCTCGGCAGTGAAGATGAAGGCGTGGACGACCCGGTCACATTAAGCGGAGCATTGGAGATAAACTTCTACTGGCAATATGGCAATAACAACATAACAAACCTAGCAAAAATACACAGCCAAGCCATTACAAAATACATCAATGAACAACCCATCCATCAACTCGACGCGTTCGTTATCACCAACTGGGCGCTCTTCGGAGACCCCAGTCTGAAACTCGGTGGATATCCCTCATAAGATAGAGGGACCGTTCTTTTTCTTTTCCAACCATCCAAATACATAGATGTGGCAAGCCATACGACAAACCCACCATCACTTATGACGATCTGTTTTTAATATCGTACAGAATCTTTAAAGAAAATTTTATATATGATGGGGAATCTATTTGGAATGGGGATAAAATCCTATGGAGCAGATTAGAACGAAAATAAAAATAATGAGTCTGTTGATTTGCACGCTCTTTCTCCTGAGCATGTTCCCAGGGGCAACGACCGCGACAAAAACGATACATAATGAGACAGGGGCCGTACCTTCTCACATGGTTCTAAAAAATGAACCACCTTTGATAAAGATCACGGATGAGGATGCCGTCTGTGATCTAGGCGATGAGTATGCCGTGTACGCAGACGTCTCAACTCTCTACCTTTATGATTTGAAAACAGGAGAGACAGAGAATATCCTTGTGGGGGGAAATATCATCTATCCGAAGATTTCAGAAGATAAAGTGGTCTATTATGATTTTGTGTACATGGGTTTTAAAATGTATGATATAACAACAGGCGAAAAAACAGATTTGATAATCACCAATTGGACTGGTGGAGATGCCGATGACTTCCAGTTTTTCGGCGATCGCATCGTCTATCAAAACTATGCTACAGACATATATTCAACGGAAATCTATCTTTACAACATCACCAGTGGTGACAACATTCAGCTAACAGACACCCCGGGTGAGGATTTTTCAGAAAACCCTTGCATCTTTCAAAACATCGCAGCCTGGCAACTGACCAAAGGCGCCCAAGCAGACATCATCATGTATGACATAGCGAGCAGCACATACACAAATGTCACCCATACGTCCCCGTTCGAATCAGACACGTATCCCTCCATTTATGAAAAGAACATTGTCTACAGCTATTTCTATTATGATAAACCGAATGGGACAACACTCTATGGACTGAAGATGTACAACATCACCACGGAAGCTGAGACGACTCTTTTCACCGATGGAGAACCAACCGGGGGGACTCCAGAGATGTTTGCCAACATCATCGTCTATAGTCTCGCTGGTGCAGGTCTCTGTCTTTATAATTTCAGCACAAATTATACGATAACGCTCTATGAAGGCGATTATCTGACACAACCTTGGAATGTGAATGAAAATTACGTCTTATTCACGATATTGGGAGACGGTGCGTATCTGTATCGATACAATAATCCGCCACCATCTCTTGAGATCACCATAAAAGGTGGAATGGGTGTCTCTGCGACAATTAAAAACGTAGGGACAACTAATTTGACAAGCGTGGATTGGGCAATTACTCTTGACGGCAGACTGATCTTCGCTGGAAAAACCAAATCAGGGGCTATTGGCACGCTTGCAGCAGGGGAAGAAGCCACCATACAAGACTCTGTCATCGGCTTTGGTAGAACCGGCATCACGGTCAGCGCAGGAGCTAGCAGGGCAAATACATCAGGGGCGGTCCTTCTGTTCTTCGTCATCGGAGTCAAATAGGCTCTTTTTTTTATTTTTTAAATCTCTTTATTGCACGATTATTTTGAACTTTTCCTCCTTCCTTTATTTATTAAGAAAAATCAACCCCTCTTCCCGTGCATCACCTTTTTTATATCCTCTCTCGTTCAAAGAACCATTGTCTCACCGACAGTACCAGAGAATCCGTATGGAAAAAAAAATCAACGCCTCAACTCTCATCCTTGCTTGCGAGGATATCAGCAAGGAATCAACAGATGCTATCGTCAATGCAGCCAACGCAGCTCTTATCGGGGGTAGAGGTGTCGATGGAGCTATTCATCGTGCAGGCGGATCAGCAATTCTGCAAGCATCTCGGGAGCGAAAAAAACATTAATCTTTTTTATATTTTTCTTTTTTTTCATATAAACTTAAAATGTTCTCCAATCATGATACCCCGCGTGAAATGCTGACGCCTTTTAACAACATCATCTTCCATAATCACATACCCGAAAAACCTTTTATATCACATCACTATAGTTTTTTTGTCACACTCCATTGACGTTGGTGAGAATGCCTGAGGAACTCATTAAAGGTAAGATCTGTACAACCTGCCATCAGTGGAAACCATTCTCTGAGTTAGATAAAGACCAGGGGTATAAAGACGGCGTCCGTCCCCTGTGTAAGGACTGTAAAAAAAAGAAGAACAGAGCATTCATCGAACACTGGACTCAGGAACGGGAAAAAGGAATGGATCTGCCAGGGGAGAAAGAATGCAAAGACTGCCATAGAATAAAACTGATCGACGCGTTTGGGAAAGATAATGGCTATAAGAGTGGCAGGAGCCATATCTGTCTTGACTGTAAGAGCAAGCGGCAGAAACGGCTGAAAAAGAAATGGCACCATGAACGATCGCAAAGCAAAAACACGTTACAAGAAAAAACATGCGTAAGCTGCGGCAAACAGTACCCGCGGACACACTTTACCGTGCTAGGTTATTCGAAAGACGGACTCAGCCAGATCTGTAAACCATGCCAAGTAATACTTCGGAAACAAAAGAAGATACAGTGGCAGGAAGAACGACGAATAACTGAGCCTGCAACTCATAAGCTCTGCATCAGCTGTCACCGGGATTTACCGGTCTCAACTTATTATATCCAGGATGGCTGGAAGGACGGCCTGAGCTACTACTGTAAAGAATGCACCCTACAAAAACGAAAAGCAATCACCAAACGATGGGCGGAACAACACACCACAAACAAGCAAACGATACAGCAAAAAGAATGCATCCACTGCCATCAGACCCGCCCGATACAGAATTTTTACAAAAATAGACAATGGAAGGATGGATACAGTTCTGTCTGCATCGTTTGTGAGGAAAAACGAAAGCAGGACTACATACAGCAATGGAGCGCTCAGCGCACCACGTCACAGGAGCGTCCAACAAAAAAAAGGTGCATCGCATGCCACCGCATCCTGCCAGCATCCTCGTTTCATTCAAACAAACGAAAAAAAGACGGATTGACCTCGAAATGCAAAGATTGCGAAGAAAAAACAATGCGCAGAAACATCGTACACTGGCAAGCAGAACGGCGCAATCAAAAAGAAGACACCTTCAGTCTGTTTCCGTCTTTTGAAAAAAAATGCGTAACATGCCACCGACTCCTCCCCGTGTCAGAGTTCTATGCAGTGAGCAGAAGAAAAGACGGATTGAGCTCATATTGTATGGAGTGTTCTTTGAACATGGCTAAACAGTCACGGAAAAAAAGAAAAGCAACGCTTACGCCTGTTATCCCTGCTGAAAAGCTCTGTTCCAAATGCCGCCAGATTCTTCCGTCGGCCGCATTTACCATAAACAACGATAAAAAAGACGGGCTCGATCCGGTCTGTAGAGACTGTAAGAACAAGCTTTACAAAGAATACCTCCATCGACCAGAGATCCACGAAAAAATGCTTATTTATTACCGGAGCTACAGTAAAAAACCAGCGGTACGGGAACGCCAGAGAAAATGGGCACGGAAATATGAAAAAAGACCCTACGTGAAACAAAAAAGGGCAGCATATTTGAAAAAATATTATGCAAAACCTGAGGTAAAAGAGAAGCGAAAAAGATATATCAAAGAATATAACGAAAGGAAAAAAGCTCAGATCATTCCTTAGAGGTCTGGTATCTGATGCTGCTTTTGTGAACTTGAAGATACTCCCATCATGATTCTTTGATTTGAATCTCATCATCCTATTTACAGGCATTTTCCTAGAAAATTAGAGAAATATTTATATACTATTTAATACCATATAGTTATTAGTTAATAACAATTGGTGATGAAAATGTCAAAAACTGTTCAAGAATACAAACTCAGCCATTCTCCTACGTTAAATACAGTTCTCATGGTTGAGCATACACTCCAAAACATGAACGAAAGCGTCATTAAAATTTCAGAGATAAAAAAACATCTTCCTAAACAAATAAATCACAATACCCTCATGATCATCCTCACCTATCTCGAAACAAGCAATAAAATCGCGGTCAGCCTCAAAGGAATCACCTGGATTCACAATACTAATCCGCGCCTACGAAAAGCGATTTCTGAGGGCCTTGAACTATGAAGAAAGTTCGAGTAGTTCTCTTTCACCGGAAGCTGAAGAAGTTTACATACACCTCAATAAAGAAGCATCAACATCAAAGACAGAACATACTATCTTAAACGCAATCAATAAAAAAGTAGAGTTAATCAAAATGAACTATCATTATGGAGACCCAATCGCAAAAGATCTCATACCACAGGAATACAAGGAAAAATACGACATTAAAAACCTCTTCCGTGTTGAACTCCCAAACTATTGGAGAATGCTTTATACCTTAACAGATGATGAAACAAAGATAGAAATTATAGCCTTTGTTCTTGATTTCGTCGATCATTTAACCTACAATAAAAAATTTGGTTATAAAAA
>DQIQ01000008.1 GCA_003942085.1 Thermoplasmata archaeon
CTATCTGTGTAAGGAAATCACGATTGCGTAAAAGAAATATTTTTTCTTTTTTCCTTTTATTTGATTATTCTTTCATCTTTTAAAAGACGACTTGTTTTTTCTTAGTAGCCTGAGTTTCGCACTTGAATAAAAGTTAAGTGCCTTCAGCAGTTTGTATTTTATTGGCAACAAAATGCAAACAACACTGAAGACACCAAACCACATAAAGCCAAACCAAAATAAGACCTTTCCGATTGGGACCATCCAGAGCGTCCAACACATTTTCAATGAACTTCAACTCCCACCACTCCTGGATACCCTCAAACACTGCGGACATCCACTCAGCGGACTGGTCACCGGACTGGTCTCCTACAAAATGACCGAAAACCTCTCCGTAAGCAGATGCCACCAATGGATGACAACCAACCCCCTGCTTCTGGAACACCTTCAGCTCATAAATTTTGGAGACGATGCACTCTACCGCTGTCTCGAAAAAATAGGGGAACAACGACAGATCATTCTCCGTCATATCCTGCAAATCCTCAAAAAAGACCATGATGTGGGACTTGACATGGTGTTCATGGACTGGACCAGTTCCCACTTTGAAGCCAGGCCGACAGAATTCATCAAATACGGATACAGTAGAGATCATCGACCTGATCGGCCGCAGATCACCATCGGCCTAGCCCAGGACCAACACTCACAGCTTCCCGTAGGACTCAGCATACAACCCGGCAACATCAATGACCAAATCCATTTCAAGATCACCTACCAGGAGATCAAACCAGGACTACGGACCGGCAGCGTCCTGGTTTTTGATGCCGGCGCCACCGGCATCCCCAACCTCGACCTTCTCGTATCAGATAAGATGAAGTATCTCTCCCGCATGAAACTCAACACCAGCGATATCACACAACACCTAGAAACGTTCAGCAAGGAGGAATGGACACCTGTTGTGACCGGCAATACGGATGAACAGGTGTACGGGAAGCAACTGGTGTTTCCCAGCAGGACCAAATACCTGTATTTCTCCCAGAAACTCCACGATGATACCCTGGTGAACAGACGGAAACACCTCGAACAGGAATACGATGAGGCACTCAGCTTGTGGAAAACCATACAAGAGCAGAAACGACCGCGTCAGAAATACCGCAACAGCAACCACTTCCTCCAAACACACCTCTCCTACACCTTCCCCCTCACAGGCCTAACTCGTGAGGAGGCGATAGACCGTGCGCTGCAGCTGTCCATCACCGGCAAAGAAGGATTTTTTGCACTCGTCTCAAACAAAGATTTCTCACTTCACGAGGCACTCCAGTACTATCGTGAAAAAGACGGCGTGGAGAAGCTGTTCAACAGCATGAAAAACGAACTCCATGTCCGTCCCACACGCTGCTGGACACAGGAGGCGATCAACGGATCCATCCTCATCGCGTTCCTTGCTCAACTGGTCATTAGCATGCTACGGTACAAACATGACGTTCTGCGTCATGTTTCCACAAAATTCATCATGCAAAGCCTGAGCAATTTCGCACTTACTATCACCATAGGAAAAAACGGCGTGAAAAACCGTGTTTTTTCCAATTTCGATTGGATCAATACCTTGATTTTTTGTGGAAAAACACCGGGTTCATAGGTTTTTCAGCATTTTTGCTGACAAAAAGCCTGAAAAAAGTGTGAAGTGCGAAATGTGTTCTAATCAAGAAAAGAGCTTTCAACTGCGAAAGTCAGGGTATGACATCCATCTGAACTGGCAGCAGAACTCTTCGACCACGATAACGGTGGTTTGGGAGACCACACCCTCAACAACAGGTAGCACGGTGAAATACGGACCAGACCTGAATTATAGCCAAATCGCGACAGGAACCACCGATAACCAAGGCACGAACGGACTAATCCATATCGTTGAGATAATCGGGCTGTCAGCTGGTACAACCTATCATTATATCTGTGGTGATGATGCCGGTGGTTGGAGTACAGATTTAACCTTCATGACGGCACCAGAAAACCCGGGTGATTTTGTGTTCTGCGCAATGGGTGATTCTCGTGATAACCCTAGCGAGCTCAACAAGATAGTCAGCAAAGCAAATGAAGCCAATCCTATGTTCACGGTATTTACCGGCGATTTATGCCACAGTGACAACAGCACCGACTATGACACATGGTTCTCAATCTGGGAGCAACTCGGCGATCATTCTCCTATCGTCCCAGCACTTGGTAACCATGAATTTAACGCGATAAACTACCTGCACCGGTTCGCACTGCCGAACAATGAGCGATGGTATTCATTCAATTACAGCAACATGCACATTATCGTTCTGAGCACTCAATTGGATAGTTACTCACAAGGGACCGCTCAATACACCTGGTTCGTCCATGACCTTACTGCAGCTACGAACGACTCAGCACATCCATGGAAAATTGTCAATTTCCATAACCCTCCATACAATGTGGGAGGACACGGCGGTGATTCAAGCGTTCAAAATACTTTATCACCACTAATCTCCCAGTATAAGGTGGATCTGGTCTTCAACGGACACAATCACTATTACGAAAGGACATATCCTCTCAAGGGCGGAGGCGCGACTCCAACAGTAACTGATACAAACCTGCATTATTACAAAAACCCGGATGGTGTGATATATGCGACCACAGGCTCGTGCGGCGCCCCGCTGTACGACGTGGGTTCCGCATACTACCTTGCGGTGGCAGTGAAGAACTATCAATTTGCAAAAATCAGTGTCTTCACAAACAACTCACTCCACATGGAGACGTTTCTGGACGATGGAACGACACGCATTGATGACTTCTGGATAGAAAAAAATGAAACACCAAACCAACCACCACATCCACCAACCATTACCGGCCCAGCAAACGGAAAAATAAAGGTTGCTACCCAGTATAATTTCACAACAACAGACCCTGATGGTGATGAGGTATCCTACTTCATCGATTGGGGTGATCACACCAACAGTAGCTGGATTGGTCCCTATTCATCAGGAGACCTCATTACCCAACCACATACCTGGTCCAAAAAGGGATCCTATACGATCAAAGCGAAAGCAAAAGACAGTAAAGGTGCTGAAAGCGACTGGGGCGCTCTGCAAGTGACCATGCCTCTGTCGTATGAGCCCCCGCAGTTCCGATTTCTTGAATGGCTTTTCGAACGATTCCCTCATGCGTTTCCAATACTAAGATATACCCTGGATTTCAACTGACCATCAATCCTTGTCGTACCGGCAAACGTGGGTTCAAATCCCTTCCCCGGCACTATTCGTTATGTTGATTTAATTTCATAGACAAGGTAGTATACACTTTACATGAACCTGTATAGTATGCGCATTTAATTATTCTCATGTTAGTTATGACATCCTTGATATAAAGAGGAAAAAAATTATAATTTCAATAATCGGTTGTGAGATATTTTACCACGTTGAGAATAATTTCACCGGTGACGTTTACGTCCTCCTGGTCAAAATACTTTAATACGTCCCCTTCAGAATGATTTACGCCATCTCTATGATGTAATTTCCATCCACTATCTTTCAGGAAACATAACATCTCACACGTAGGATGGCTTTTTTCAAATGGTAATGGATTACTGACGATGCCTTTTTTCAACCAGACGTATTTGAGACCACTTGAACTATTGACACGGTCGTCGTACTCTGCGTTTTGAATAAGCAGGGAGATTTTCGCTAAAAGACCGATGTTGTTTCCAATGATATTTAACGTTAATGTTGGGTCATCTTGTTTGAATCCCAGCTGGTTTACATCGATCATGTAGATTATGTTTTCATCGGTGTGTAATGATGCGTAATGTTTTGCTCCTACGCAAAACCCATGTTCTTCCCCGGAGAACCCGATGAATTTCATTGTATATTTTGGTGTGATATTCTGTTCCTTGAAATATTTCGCAATCGCAAGAACCATCGCCATTCCAATCGCTGCATCAGCAGTACCTTGGCACCACCAGGAATCATAAAGACAATCCACAATCACTGTTTTCGTTGGATCTGTGCCGTTCATCTGCCCGATCACATTATAACTAATAATTGAAGTATTCAAATGCTGTGTTAATGTAAAATCAACTCTCGTGTTCTGAATATCCTGTAGGATAGTTTCACCGTCGCTTTTATTGATATAAATAAACGGGATATGATTTTGATTTTTTAACAGATTCATATCATGGACATCTTCATTGAAATCATACAAAATTAATCCCTTGCAAAAGTCAAGATAGTTATCCCATAATAACGAATAGAATACTGGGATCCCCCCTTGTAATTGACGAATGACGTAATAGTTAAAATAAAAATTATCAAGGAACGGGATCGTGCTTAACGGATTATATGGGTAAAACGCTCTATCTTGAAGTATTAAAACAAATGGTTCAAGCCTGCCTACTATTTTTTGCTTCAGTATATACAATGATGGAGAGAGTGGCGGACGTATGACCATGAGATTCTCATAGTCATAGGTATGATTCAGATCTTGATTGTTTTCAGAGGTTTCAAACCATACCGGGGCGATATACGAATCAATTTTTTTCTTATTAATTTTAACAAAGTAATCAAGTATTTCTAATTCATGAGTCAGATCAGGATATTCTGTAGTGTTTGTAATTTGTTCTTTGTAGGTGTATAAACCCAAAGCGGTCATGTTTTCATAGATAATCTCTGCTGCTTTCTGTTCACCTTTTGTCCCATATGCTCTTCCTTTTGCGATTTCACCATTTGATTCATTGTACTCAGTGAAAATGATATTGCTGAGATTCTCAGTAATATTATGGATATACTGTAAGTCTAATTGTTCAAATGAATAGTCATAGGTTTTCCGTAGATTTAATTTTTCTACATCAGCTAAAATGTTGGGGGTAATATTTCCAAAAAACAACAGTGCGATAGTAGTATAAACTAACGATTTTAATATTAAATTATTATTTAGCATTCTGGAATAACAACTCTTTCTGGTTAACCTTGCTAGTTATTGTTTTCTGGTTTGATGATTGAGTGATTTGATATCCAATAACAACTGTTAAAGATGTATAAATAAGGAGAATCACTGTAAGAATGCTGATTTCAATGGCTAAACATTTCTTTATTAATCGATTTATTTGCATATCGGAATAACAACGGATATGTAATAACATTGTACTATTTCAGTAGGAAGTAACATAATATAAATGCATACTATTAAGATTAGGAGACAACCCAGAATGTATCCTGGGAACCAACATATCGGAATATCAAATATTGTTGGAACATCGCTATTAACATCTTTATTTACATTAAATCTCTCTGAATTTTTTCTTAACTGATGAAGAGCCTGTTCTATATCCGTAAAATCAATATCCTTTGTATTCTCTTTTTGAGATATTAGAGGTATTATTTTCTCTACAAATCTGTGAAATGTTTTATCATCCATTTTACTGATGATATCTATGACTTTGTTCAGTTGTTCAGTTCTATTATCTCTTGTTGGGAATTGCCATCGATTCCCTTTTCCCATTCCAAGATACTGAGATGTGGTGATATTTTGTTGTTGATTCGTTGCTCTCTGTGTTCTCATACTGAATAAAGGTGAATCATTCACTGTTGTTGATTTTACAGATTGATACCCAACTACATTACTCAATGAACCCAGAACAAGAAGAACCACAGCACAGATACTAACCCCTATCAATGGTTTCTTATCCATTTGCTTTTTCCCCTTTATCATATTTTATAACAGAGTTCTTCTATAAATATGTTTATTTCATCACTAATTAAATCCAAGCAGATATCGTAGTATTGGGTATGCATTCGGGAATCGTTCAAACAGCCATTCAATGAATTGAAAATGTGGTGGCTCATAGGAAAAGGGCATGGTGACCTCCATGGTCGTCCAGTTGCTCTCCGCACCAATGGAATCTCGTGCTTTCGCTTTGATAATATAGGTTCCTTGTTTCTCCCAAGTATGCAACATCCTAATAGAATATCCATGTACGCTTTCATATGACCAACCATTTGTCCCATCACCCCAGTCAACATAAACTTGAACCGGGTTGTTATCGGGGTCATCAATTAGGAATCGATAATCATATTCTTTACCGCTATTACCTTCTGTATTGCCACTGATGATTGGGGGATATGGAGGCAGATTCGATCCGACAGCCCCAAATGCGTGCAAGCCATTACCAACCCAAAAACCAGTTGATCCAATATAGACGGTTCCATCTGTAGCAATCGCCGGTGAGGAATCTACCCATTCATCTGATATGGTTTTCCGCCAACGTTCCGTTCCATCTGGATTTACTGCAAGGATTTCACCAGCAGTAGTTTCACCGACATCAACACCAACATATATAGTGCCTTCTGCCGCAATAGCAGGGCAGGATGTGAAGATATGCCGATCCGTTCCAAGATTAAATATCCAACGCATCGTTCCATTTGGATATACTGCATATAGGTCGTCGCCACCGACATAAATAGTCCCGTCCGCTGCTATTGCGGGGGTTGTTTCTGTCCCAGAGCCGACACTGCAGCGCCAAAGCATCGTCCCATTAGGATAGAGTGCGTAGAGATATCCATCCCAGGAACCGAAGTAGATAGTCCCATCGGGAATTACTGAGGGCACTCCTTTGACATGGTTTCCTGTTGGGAAATACCATTTCAATGTCCCATTGGGATTAAGAGCATAGAGACGGTTGTCCCAACTCCCGATGTATATAGTTCCATCCATAGCTAATGCAGGGTCGCCGTATATGTCATTTGGGAGATCATAATGCCAGAGTTCCGTTCCATTAGGATTGATGGCAAATACTCTGCCTTGTGAATGTCCGATGTAGATAGTTCCATTGGGAGCGATGACGGGTGATGATGAGATGATTTCACCGGTGTTGAATCGCCATTTGAGAGTTCCATCAGAACGTAAAGCATATAAGTAATTGTCGCAGGAAGTTATGTAGATGGTACCGTCAGCAGCAATTGCCGGAGTTGAAAAAATCGGCTGGGATGTTTTATAAGACCATTTTAATGTACTATTAGGATATAATGCATATACATACCAATTATTACTTCCAAAATAGATCGTACCATCAATAGCGACTACAGCACCAGAATCAACGCCACCTGAAATTGTAGTAAAACGCCATTTTTCAAGTCCAGGATTATTAATAGTGCTATAAATAGTTCGTCCGATGCGTTGCGCATTATAACTTTTCATCGGCCAAGACGAGTCCATTGAGCCACTCAATTCTACCGAGGATATAATTGATGTTGATGAACGAAAAACCTGCTTTCTTGAATCAGGATTCAACTGCTCCACGGGAAAGTAATACTGGTCGTGCAACGATTTAGATTTATAGGGATATGCTTTCTGAAGAAAAAACATCTCCTCGGAGGATATGTAATTTTGGGAATTATTTGTAATTCCATTAATGGGAATTGCTACTTGACTGGTGACTAAGGGTACAAGAAAGAAAGAAAAAATCAATATCAATGATATTCTTGATTTTTTTTCCATAAATCTATTGCTCCATTAATATAACTATATAAGATATTCCTTAAATATCTTTCCGTAAAACAATAAATCATTACAGATATCAATTTTTTAATTATAATTTTTTTCAACAATTTATTGTTAAAAAAGAAAATGTTAAATAATGAAATTATATTTACCTAAAAAAGGAGGAATAAATATAATAGAAATAAAAAAAATTAATGTTTTTTTTATTATAAACATGTTAGTTATAACATCAATATCAGCCATAATAAATAGCGATAATACCTCTGCGACATCTGATCCCGAAGATATCGCATTTGATTATCAGTTAGTTCACAATGTTACAAAATTTCTTTCATGGCGAATAAATCAATCCTATAATATTGAACGTGGTGAACTAGCAAAAGGACGCGATTTCGGATCAAAAGGTGAACATGCCGCAGCTATTTATTTAGATTCGATGATGAAAAATTTAGGTCTATACGCTCCGAATCTTGATAATAATACAAAAAATCCATATCTTCAACAAATTAAAGATTCTGAAGAGGTATTTCATACAAATTCAAATAAAATATGGAAAAATACAAATGATTTACTTGAAGTACTCGACAGAAAACTCATACTCCATAATATTACTTCAAATGAAACTGTCGATATTAAGGACTTCTATATTAGCCCTGAAATGGGAGAAGCCTGTTTTCCCAAAAGAAATCCGAATTACGATTATAATAACCTCACAAAAGATATTAACTATCCAAACCTCTTAATTTGTCCTACCTCAATTTATAGTTGGTCATTTCTCAATGTTTTTCTTGAAGATACTATTAATGAAGAATTCATTGACACTCTTATTGAAAACCCGAATCTTACGGATGGAGACACGTTCGATGATTACGTCATCAGTCTCTTCGAACAATACTACAACTTCACCTTTGAAGACATTACCGACAATCCTGAGAACATAACCAATCTCTCCTTCTACAACGAAACATTGTTCAACCACAGCTCAAACTTTGTTTTCCTCGACGAATTACTAAATTTTAACCCAAAATTATCCTCAACCCCTGGCTTAGATTTGCTCTTGAAAATGTTACATGACCGTTTAAAATTAAAATATGGCTGGGACATCGATTTTGAAATTAACGAACTACATGCATGGGTTACAGGAAAAATTAAACCAATTAGACAAAAGATTATAACAAATTTCATGTACATATTACCATTTTGTAAAGGTCTCATTCTCTATGATTATAACAATGATAGTTACAATATTCCAAACAGTGATTGTTCGATTCCCATCATCTACATCAATGGAAGTCTTGGTAACCAGATAAAGAATAACAGTAACGATTATAGGATAGACATCCAACTCAATCAAAGGTGGAACAACTCCATTGAAAGCTATAATGTCATCGGACAAATCAACGGCAGCGACCCAAATCCAAAAAAAGACATAATCATTGAATGCCTCTACGACTCTGTATGGTGTCAGGGAACAGGGGATTCAGCGATCGGCGTCGGCATGGTCCTTGCCTTCGCCAAATACATGAAACAATTAGAAGTTATAGGTATTAAACCAAAATACAACCTAACGTTCGCTTTATTCGGTGGGGAAGAGCGTGGTTGCAGAGGTGCATTTTATTATGAAATGACACTGCCAAATAGTGACAACATAACCAAAACTGTCATTGATCTCAACCAACTCGGTTTTGATCAAACAGCTCCAGATATCCCCTTGGTCATGAATGTCGCGACCAATAGAATCTGCCTTTTACCAATCATAAAACACATAACAGATATCACCAACTACGATGAAAGAACGAATGATGATACTGAATTCAAGCTTTCTCTGACTCCCCTTGGCTCCGTAAGTGATGAAATAGCATTTGCGAATCCATTTACAAGTCATATATTAAAAACGAAGACCGTAATGTTCTTGAAAGATTTCAACTGGACCCGCCATCACAAGGACGGTGCGAACCACACTAAAGGCGACGCTATGAACTACTACGACCAAGACGATATCGAGTTGACCACGGAGATGATTTGGAACGTCACACGTTTTTTTGCTTTGAAGCCAGATTCCTATTTTGAAAATTATCTCTTTGACTACACCGATAGTAACAATGATAATAAAGATGATACTGTGAGCGTTTCCTTCAATATTAAATCCGTACTCCCCGAGGATAAAGTGACTGTACGACTGATGCTTATCCCAGCATATCTCTCAAATCCGCTTCACCCGGGTTATCCGATCCTCTATAGGTACCGTACTGAAAAAGAGTTCATCGTCACTCCTGATGGTACGAATGGATTCATAAGCCTAACACTTCCTAAGGGGGCACCATCGGCCACCTACCGAGTTCAACTTGTGTTATTGAACTCAACTGGTGATACCTACGTGGATTTTTTAGGGAGTAATGGAATTCTTAGCAAAACGTTTAAAACATTTGATGAAATCATCGATTTTTTCAACGATGAGTATGACATCGATTACGAGGCAGCTTTAACAGAGAATTCCGAGGAAATCTATTCGGATTTCCACCTGGACATCACAGATTTCCTAGAGAAATACCCTCACCTGAAAGACATCCAGGATCTTATCCAGGATCTTTCTGCTCGTTACATCTTCAAAGACGATTATAAAAAAGATTATGCAGAGTTATCTCCCCCGAATAACCCACCAACTACTCCAACAAAACCAGATGGTCCACAGATAGTATACGCACAACATGAGTACGACTATACGACACAAGCAACAGATCCAAACAACGATAAGATTGAATATAAATGGCGGTTCCACCTTGGTGATCTTTTATTCAATTACAATAAATGGAGCTCTCCCTGCGACTCCGGAACAATTCATACCCAGAGTAACACCTGGGAAAACTGGGGACTTTTACCACGAGCAATCTTCGTAAAAGCCCGTGACACCTGGCATAGCCCCAACGTTCAAAGCGAATACTCAGAACCTCTTTTTGTCGAGGTGTTACCCAGTTCTTGGTTCGATGCACCAAGTGAACAACTGGTTGATGAACCTGTACAATTCAACGGATACCTGTACGGAGCAGAAGTGAATCAAATACAATGGGATATGGATCAATCTAAAGGCTGGCAGAATATAAGTGAGAGCAACCCCACTGAGAACTTCACTAAAGAAGGTAATTATACCATTACCTTGAATGTTACAGATGAGCAGCAAAACGTGTACCTGTTTACTAAAGATATCGAAATCAAATACATGATCTCGAATTTCACCGGCAGCTCAGGCAACACCAACCAAACACTCTGGTTCAATGACACCTCCCGCCTTTATCATGGATACAAGATCACGAACTGGACCTGGGATTTCGATGACGGCACCATCATCTACGGAGAACGCAACACCAACCATAAGTTTCTAACACCTGGTGTATATCACGTGTCACTCACCGTTAAAGATGAAAACAATGATAGTTATGATATCTGCTCCCAGACATATTACATCGAAAACGACCCACCAGTTGTATTGGATGTCACCAGTGAACCTGTATTTGCAGTTCCTAATCAAACAGTATTATTGTATGCGGATGTGATCGACTCCCTAGCAGGAATTAAAACTGTGACACTCAACATAACACTCCCGGATTCCTCATGGCAGACGATCATGATGGAGCCAACAACAGAATCAGAGTTGTATGATTCTGACTATGATTATCATGCTGAGTTCAATCATACAGATCAAGTTGGAGAATATTATTACACGATCACCGTTGAGGACAACGCAGGAAACAATGTGAATCATAGCGGTTTTAGTTTCACCGTCTCCCCGTTTGCGTTCGACTCATCCACCCCCTACTACGGTGCTCAATCATACAACACCATCCCTGTCAATCTCGTCTCAACTCTAACTTCAAATCAGCATTACGAGTTCACCAGTTTCGCCGATGACGTGGTCATGTGGATGCCGATGGACACCACGACCCCAGATGAGAACCCAGCAGACGTCAGTAGATACGAAAATAACGGTATACGCAACTGGGGCGCAAATCAGACAGAGAACGGGTTTTTCGGGAAAGGATTCCTCTTTGACGGGGTAGACGATTATCTGGAAATAGAACCGAATGCTTCGCTACTGTTTGACGCGTCTCGGCCGATGACCTGGTCCATCTGGATCCGCCCGGAATATTCTGCCGTAAACACAACCATGGGCGTGCTCTCGAAAGCCTCCTCAACATCAAACGGGTCTGGATTCACCTTCTGTCTCAACACAACAACGAATGACGCTGCATTCGTCATATGTGCCCCTGATGATGGAGTCTTGCGATATTCTGATAGTGTTGACCTGAATATTGGCAACTCCAGCTGGGCTCAACTCACCGTTGTCTATAACGGAAGCTCAGGATGGGACATGTACATGAACGGATCGAAAAAAGACACAATGTTCTTCCCAGTGTCCTCGAACGTAAATGCATCGTATCTCCTGGGTGCTGGGAGAAACGCGACCGGTGATGCTGCTGACCTGTTTTTCCAGGGCATCCTTGATGATTTCGTCATGTTCAAACGTGGAGTAGACACTGATGAGATCCCATCTCTTTTTAACGCATCAGAATACCCCTATTCTCATAATTTCACAGATTTAACTGACGGAACATATAACTTCACTGGATGTGCTGGATACCCAAGAGGGTTTGCGAATAAAACGGAGACACGAAGCATCCTGATAGACACTCTTGCACCAATCATCTCTAATATCACAGAGTTTCCTGATACTGTGGGTTTCGGAGGCAATGTTCAGATAAATGCGACAGTGGTGGAGAACGGCAGTGGTCTGTTACTGGTAGCGGTGAATATTAGTTATCCGAATGCCACATCATGGAATTATTCTATGACCTGTGTGGGTGATGATGCGTATCAGTTAAACTTCTCTGATACCTGGTTTGTTGGCCAATATAATTATTCAGTATGGGCGATGGACAATGTTGGTAATACCGCATTTGATTCTGGTCACAGCTTCAATGTGACCGCTAATGCAACCATTAGCATCGCCACCCTCAAGAACAGCTACAGCGGTACCCAATACATCAACATCACCGACCCACCAAACCCACCACAGAACCTCACATTGATTAACCGGGGGCTGACCTGGAACACCTACTATAACGCATCCACGGGAGAAAACATCCTGGAGGCCTACCAGGGACCGGTGAATTATCAAGATGATAACAGCACCTGGATCCCTATCAACAACACCATCAGCCAGCTGGCATCCAACCATCCAGCATATGTCTACGGGTATCACACCGGAAACAACAAGGGATTATATGGTGTGTATTTCAAATCCAATGCACAACTAGATTGGCCTGTCGCATTCACCTACAACCGGTCAGACGACCCCACCACCTACGTTATTAGAAGTAAACTCGTTGGTGTTGGATACGTTGATCCGCAGAACAACTGGGCGTACCAGTACCTGCAGAATGCCCAGAGCAGCCAGGGACAAACCAACGATTATACCATTACCTACCCGGGTGTATTTACTGGGACGGATGTCACCTGGAGCTACGGGAATACCGGACTCAAAGAAGAAATCACTCTCAGCAACACGACAAAGGCGGTGTTACAGAATCATCCACCATCACAATATGGGCTCAATGATGCCAGCTCGTATCTCGTATTCATCACTAAACTTGACTACCAGAACCTCAACCTCTACAACGGTTCAGGGTTGCTAGAGGGGAACATCACAATCTCCGATACTGGAGCTGTTTTCAAGGATGTCCTCGGGCAGTTCAAATGCGCGTTGCCGCTTGGAGATGCATTTGAATTGAACAATGAATCTATGCGACAAAAGCTAACCTACCGTATCATACACCTGAATGGCAACTCCTACCTGCTCTCAGGTTTGAAAGTCTCTAAATTGAATACGATGATATTCCCGGTGGTGATTGACCCAACGTTGACGGTGTATTCATCCTCCAGCGATGGTTATATCTACAAATCAGGTACGGTTTATACCACCGTCCAATCTGCATCGACTGGGACAGTGAATAGTTCTGGGACATATATCACGATTGGACAAAAGAAAATATCATTCCCAGGCACCTATTATATTTACCGCGGGTTCGTCTTCTTCAACACCTCTGCATTGCCCTCAAATGCGTACCTTGACAATGCAACACTCTCAGTATACAAGAAGGATGATTACTCGACAACAGACTTTGACATCACAATCCAGAACGGACAACCCACCTACCCACATAATCCGATGCAATCAGGTGATTATTATCGGAACTATTATTCCGGGAACGGCGGATCATTGAATACCGGTAGTTTCACAAGCGGATACAATGCGATAAAATTGAACAACCTGAACTGGATCAATAAAACCGGGATCACTAAATTGTGTCTGCGTAGCAGTCGGGACATCAGTGGGACGGCACCGACCAGCAGCGAATACGTCAATGTCTATTCATACGAATTCACAGGGATCGGCTGTCAGCCGAAACTGGTGATCAACTATCGGAACCAATCGAAAATCAAGAACACCGGCTCTACAAACATCAAGGGATACCTGTTGATCCAAGTTCAGTTCTACAACACTTCGCAAGCGCAATGGATGTTAGACAATGATACCGTAAACGAAACTACACCAAGAACTATTACGAGTGGCAACCAACTGGGACTGGACACTGTCTTCAATGGAAAGATCAGAGCGTTGAATCTTCAGCACGGGGCTGGGACGTATCGTGTCTATGCATCATTCCGAAATCCCGAAGGTGGTATCCTGAAAACGGATACAGGAACTGAATTGAAGGCTTGGTGGCAGTTCAGCAAAACGTAACAAAGCAATCCTCAACGATTAAAAACAATGGAAATCAGGCACATAAACTCGTCTGTTTTTCCATATTTTTATTAAAATGTAAAGCCTTTCCCTATCCACTTATGTTATTTTAGAGAGTAAGTTTTAGAGTAAGACTGAGATTTGAACTTGAAGTTTAAGTCTCTTCCCCTGCACTAATTTTTTATACAGTTTTTATGTACAAAACAAAGTATAAATTATAACGTATGCTTCTCTATTGTTGTGAGGAAAATAAGTATTAACAAAAAAACGTCTGAAACAGCGATAATAACTGCTTCGCTACGTGCTTTATCAAATTATGAGGAAAATGAAAAGATGCGAAGTAATGATTATTTTGCAGAAATATTTTTACCTGATGAACGAAGAACTCCTTTGAATGATAAAAATGCCAGAGCAATGATTAAAAAAGCAATTCCAAAAGGTCTATATGAATACGTTATTGCAAGAACAAAATATTTTGATAATGTATTTATTGAAGCAGCTAAAAACAATATTGACCAGGTAGTATTTTTAGGAGCAGGCTATGATAGTCGTTCATATAGATTTAGCGACCTAATTACAAAAACAAAGATATTTGAAGTTGATACAAAACCCACTCAAGAACATAAAATTTCATTGTTGCATAAAAACAAAATTAACATAAATGAAAGAATAGAATTTGTCCCTGTGGATTTCGAAAAAGGCAATTTATTCGACCTACTTAATGAGTGTGGATATGATAAAATAAAAAAGACATTATTCATGTGGGAAGGAGTTACCTTCTATTTATCCAATAACGTAGTGGTTCAAATGTTAAAAACGATAAAAGAAAACTCTTCATCTGGTAGCAGACTGTGTTTTGATTTTCAAACAATAACTAATAATGATGAACTTATAAAAACAGATCTGGAAGATGAAACAATTAAATTTGGAATCAAAAATGACCAAATTGAAATATTTGTTTCAGAGAACGGATATAGAATAGTGGAACATGTCAATGCAAGAGATATGGAAAAAATGTTTTTAATTCTGGAAAACGGAGAGCAATTCGGAGAGATATTACCAATAATGAATTTCTTATTAATTGAGCATATAGAATAAGATAAAAAAAAAATAGATCGGAACGGGAATGATTATTTATCAACCACTCAGAAAAATTTCTGTAATCTTGTGTTCAAATCCCTTTTCCTGTGCTATCAATCTTAATTAATCGAAAAAACTCCCTCAACAGATATGATACTAACAAATTTGTTAACAAATACGAGTTCGAATCTCCCTTCCAGCGTAAATATTTATCATGGTTATTATTAGCATGGTAATTAAAATGGGAGAAAATCAGAGCGATTTTAATCTCCAGGGGGTTCAAATCCCTTCCCCTGCACTTACTATCTTAATTGATAAAAAAAACCACTCAACCAATATGATATCATCAAATATGCTAACAAAGACAGGTCAGAATCTCCCTCCTGGCGTAAATTCTTGTTCTCCAGATTAGTCTATCAAATGAAAAGGGTATACTCAAGGTTTATTAAGAAACGAGTTGTTATGACCTTGTGTAAGTCAAGCGAGGAAAAAAGTATGACTGAAGAAACAAAAGAGGCAAAAACAACGAAAAAAGAAAGAACCGATGAAAACGTAATCTATGTTGGACACAAACCTCCAATGAGCTATGTGCTTGCAGTCGTGACACAGTTTCAGGGCAGTGGTTCTGAAGAGGTTATCATTAAAGCAAGAGGACGGGCGATTAGTACGGCGGTAGACACTGCGGAAATCGTGAGAAATAGGTTTATCAAAGACGCAAAAATCAAAGATATACGAATTAGTACTGAAAGCGTCACCAACGAAGAAGGCAGAACATCTAATGTCTCATCAATGGAAATTATCTTGACTACGAACAAGAAGAGTAAATAGGCAGAATGATACGCTGACGAGACAGCACACCCGTGCCTAGTCTCCGTTTTTTTCTTTCTTTGTAGTGGTATCGAGAGATGAATTCTGTAACGACTGTATAAAGAACAAACAGAGTCGTTACTTGCGAAGGAGTCCTAGCGAAGAAAGTTCTTTTGATAATTTATCGACTGCTATGGAGATATCCTCTATCTTTCTTGCACCAGCGCAGACTATTTTCCCTGAGCCGAACAGTAGCATAGCTACCTTTGGTTCTCTGATACGATAGACTAGTCCAGGGAACTGCTCAGGTTCATATTCGACATTTTCTAAACCCAGGGCGATAGCAACCTCGCTCAGATTAAGTTCCCCACCAAGATCAGAGGTAGCCACCATATTCTGGATCACGATCTCAGGGTTTTTAAATACTTTTACACCTATCTTTTCTAGTTTCTCTGCTATCGTTCTGATGGCGGTCTGTACATCCTGCATGGTTTTTGCGCCAGTGCAGTTCGCCTTTCCGCTTCTGAAGAGGAGCGTCGCTGTTTTCGGATTGTCTAACCGATAGACCAACCCCGGGAACTGTTCTGGTTCGTATTCTGCTTCTTCTAACGATTGTGCAATCACATCGAGATCTAATTTTTCGGCAAATGTTGTCGATGCGACAATATTTTCAACTTTTACTTCTATCATAGGGTATCACTTTTCATTCTATTGTTCGGTGTCACGGTCTTTTCAGAGCAAAATCAACAACACATCTGTCCGTTATATCAGTTATCGTCGGTCATACTAACGCAACAATCTGCTTTTTTCATCTTCCGCTCTGCTCTGCAAACCCAAATGGAGAGAGTGTGATGATTATATAAAAGATGAGGCGTTAACGAGTATGAGACAGTGGAGCCTATGAAACAAAAAAATGTTTTTATGCTGGATAAGGAGGACGATAAAGCCGTCCAATTATTTGTAAAGCTAGGGATGCCGAAGAATCTTGCGAAAACATTGCTGTGGATTTCACAATTTGATGAATGCAAATGTGCAGATGTTGAACAGGGAGCGAATCTTCGACAACCTGAAGTAAGTATCGTCATGCAAGAACTAAGGCGACGAGGCTGGGTTCAAAAACGGAACCTTAAAAAGGAAGGAAAAGGCAGACCTGTCCATGTCTATAAGACCACGGCAGACCTGTCTGAAATTGTGAATGCCTTTGAGCAGGAGAAATTACAAGAAGTCGATCGGGTTAAAAAAGATTTATCTGAACTAAAAAACATCATGGCAAGTCGATGAAGGGTGACTTCTAACTTTCATACCAGATGCCTACACACAAAACAGTGACGTCATGATCTTTTTCCCCTTCATTTACAATTGAAATGAAATCACACTCCTTATGTAATTTTTCCAATCCTTCTTATACCAAGTGATGTAAGCCTGTTGAAAAAGGGTTAAAGACTACGTCTCACCAAGGGCCCACACCCCGCCGCGCGTCGTTGCAAAAACAATGCGAGGTTTCCCATCCTTCAGCAGAACTGGATATTGTCCCAAGGGTATTTGCAAATTGGCGAATGTCGCTTCAGCGATTTTCAACTTCCAAAGCAGAGTATTGTTCTGTTGAAGATCAATGGCGATGACATAGGTGTTCGATTTGAACAACCGTATTGCTGTTGCCGAGACCAAGAGTATCGGCCGTGTTTCGTTACCACTGATAGTGATGATGGATGATGGAGTATGCCATCCTGGTTCTTGTACCAGTGCGTTTACATTGATTTTTTCGATGATCTTCCCGGTTTCAATTGAATATCGTACTAATCGCCCAAGATACGTATCAACGACCCATAAACCGCCTCGTGGGTCAGAGGCCATATTGGCGTCAATTGATGTCGGCATCGCGGTCTTCCATTTGAGTTTTCCATAGCTGCCCATGTCTTGTACGGCGTAGATGTGCGGCCTGAGCATTAGAGAGGGTTGTCCTCGGTCGCCATCAAAGAAGATGGTGTCGTTAATCAGGGTAGGACTCGCCCCGCTTGGGCCACCAAATCCCCTATGCCATGCCACCTGCAGGCGCTCCTCTGGATTTGGGTTGTCGGAGTCAACGTCGATTGCGTATAAACGGGCATCGAACAAGAGGCCGAACCATCCCCGGAGGTCCTTATAATGTGTTGAGATGTACACCCGGTTCCCTTTCGTACAGGGAGTGTTTATCGTCGAATAAAACCCTGAATCATTAAAACCGAACAAGCGCAAAAGGGTGAGGACCGGTTTTTCTGGAATGAGATATTTTATAGCAAGTAATGAGCCGTTGCTGCTGTCAAGGGCGTAGATGGGTCCTCTGTCCGTGGCAATGATGACGGTTCCATCCTTGGTGAGAATAGGACTGAACGGGATTCCGCCGTTAGGAAGCTTCGTGACCCATTCGATGATTTGTTGATCGGCATCAGCGTCCAGTGGATCAACCATGACCACCACTTTATTGTCACAAGCAATAACCCTTCCGTATATATCGATCATTGGCGCTGAAGACCCAGTCCAGCTGTTCAGTAAATCCGCTGATTGCCATAAACGATTTCCGTCATAATCATATATGACCAAATTGTCATACAGACCAGAAAATGTGCATGCGGCGATATCCTTATTTCCAGAAAACCCTACTCCTATTGTTCCGATGATTTCTCCGATTAACTCTCGATGGTACCAGACCACGCTGACATTTTTCTCAGGGATGGGCATGAGATTGTTATCGGTTTGGCATTGATCGCAATGCGCCATATAGCATCCTTTATCTGGTAACGTGAAGTCTAAGTCTTCTTTTGCACAAGCAGGCTCTATGGTGGAATTTGCGATGAGGAAAAAAATGAAAATAAATGAAATGATGATGTTTCCCTTCATTTTTTTAAACCGCCAAATATATTACTATTAAAATCAAACGATTGAATAGATTATAAACGTTCTGCCCAATCCTTTTGGACAGAATAGCAGATATCAAATAGGGATAATTAATTAAAAAACAAGATCATTTGGATGTGCGGTGATCGTGTGGCCATTGAGCAGATCAGAGTCGGGTATGATAACTTCAGTTATGTTATTTATTGTCCTGTTCATAAAAAAGCTGCGATTGTTGATCCTGGTGTTGATGCAGCGCAATCCCTTCTATTTCTTGCGAAGAAAAAATTGATTTTGGATTACATTATCCTTACTCATCATCATAGTGATCATTGCGCTGAGACTGGTACTATTAAGGAGTTATTTCCTTTCTCAAAGATTGTTACCTCCAAAGAAGATGGGGAAAAATTACCAATGAAACCAGATTTTGTTGTTTCTGATGGAAGTCAAATCCAGGTGGGAAATATTCGTCTTTCTTTCCTGGCAACTCCTGGTCATACCAGGGGTGGCATCTGCATTATCGTCGATGATAATGCACTGCTGACTGGTGATACCTTATTTATTGGGGACTGTGGGAGGACTGATTTAGCAGGAGGTAGCCTTGCTCAAATGTTTAGGACACTGCAGGAGAAGATTTTGCCTCTTCCTGATGAGTTGATGGTGTACCCTGGACATGATTATGGTAAAAGACCCTTTGATAGCCTCGGGAATCAAAAACGTACCAATAAAACGTTAGTTGCGAAAAATCTTAAGGAATTTTCATCGATCCCGTAATGTTGATAGATGAAAGCCGGTTTTTTTCCGTCTACGGGTGGACAAGCTACTGGAATTGAGATTTTTGGTATAGAAAAGTTAATTAACAATTGTTAACTATAATATAGTACGTTAATAAAAACAAGAAAAGGGGAGAATAAAAAATGTTTAATGAAGAAAAAACCATTAAAGCAGTAGAAAAAGTAAGCCCCAGTGTCGTCAACGTTGTTACCCAGAGAATTATGAGATATGACCGGTTCAATACCTACGAATTCAAAGGAGCAGGTTCAGGGATTATCATGACTCCTGAGGGATATATCGTAACCAATAATCACGTCGTCGAACAAGCAAAAAAAGTCGACATCTATCTCTGCGATGGCCAGAAATACGAAGGCCACGTCGTAGGAGCTGATCCACACACCGATATCGCGGTCATTAAAATCAATGGAGACAATTTTTATTCAGGAGAATTTGGTAACTCCGATGATCTTAAACCAGGGCAAATGGCTATCGCCATAGGAAATTCTCTTGGATTGTCCGGAGGACCATCTGTTACCATCGGAGTCATCTCTGCAATCCGACGAAACATACCCTCGGAACGAGGTGTTCTTGAAAACATGATCCAAACTGATGCTGCGATAAACCCTGGGAACAGCGGCGGTCCACTCATCGATAGCGAAGGAAAAATAATCGGGATAAATAACGCGATCATCCCCTTTGCTCAGGGGATCGGGTTTGCCATTCCCATCAACGTAGCAAAGGATGTCGCCAATGAACTCATCTCCTGCGGACAGGTCACCAGACCCTGGCTTGGCATCCTGGGAATCGACCTCAATCCGACCCTTGCATCCTATTACCAGCTTGCATCAAATGAAGGTGCCCTCATCGTTCAAATCAATGAAGGTAGCCCAGCCCATAAAACCGGATTGGAACCAGGAGATATCATCCTTGAAATAGAAGAAAATTCCATAAAAGGTATGGAAGATGTACGCCATACCATTTGGAAACGGAAAGTCGGAGAAAAAATCAAAATAAAAATTCTGCGAAAACATCAACAATTTTTTGGGACCCTGCAGCTTGCGCACACGCCAGCAAGTTAGTTGATATAGAAATACAATACCTATTGCTTCCCGGCAACAAACACATCTTGGAGTTGACATCAAAAATGAATTCGACTGAACAATCAAATGCGTCTTGTGTCAGCATTCAAAAAAGCACCTATGAGCACATAAATATAAACACGCTTTTACAACCACTTGGAGGAATTAGGCAATATATCGAAAAAGGGGAGCATGTCTTATTAAAAACAAATCTTCTAATCCCAAGTGACCCCATAAAAGCGGTCGTAACCAACCCTGCAGTAATACGAGCAGTCGCACAGATGATCCTGGAGATCGGAGGCATTCCTTATATCGGTGATTCTCCTTCAGGGCAATTCACGAAAAGACGGCTCGAAAAAACGTATACAAAATCAGGGTTGACCGCCCTTGCAAATGACCTTGGAATCGAGCTGAACTATGATACCGGTGTCACAAAGATAAATATCTCCGATGGTAAGAAGCTAAAAAAAACTTTATTCTGTGATTTTGTTCTCAACGCTGATAAGATCATTGCTTTTCCGAAAATCAAAACACATTCTTTCATGATTATGACGCTGGCAACAAAGATCATGTATGGTGCGGTGCCAGGGTTAACGAAGACAAAGTATCATTCTCTTTTTATCAGGAGAGCAGCGTTTGCTGATATGCTTCTGGACGTGCTTTCCGTCAGAACACCAGACCTTTTTATCATGGATGGAGTAACCGGTATGCAAGGAAATGGTCCTTCCGGTGGAACACCGGTCAGTTTAGGGGTATTGCTTGCATCAGACGACGCGATTGCGATGGATCTTGCAATCTGCAACATGTTAGGCATAGAGCCGATAGGGATTCCAACGCTCAGACAAGCAAATATACGACGCCTGTGGCCATCAGAGATACAATACCCATTGCTTTCACCCGATGATGTCCATTATTCTGGGTTTCTTTTACCATCTACCATTGACCTCCTCGTCCCAAGTTCGAAGAAACGCCGTCAACAGCCAGTCCCGACAGCGAAATGCACCGCCTGTGGGCAGTGCGTGGAGATTTGCCCAAAGAAAGCAATACGAATCATCCAAAATAGAGCGTCGGTCGATTATTCAAAATGTATCGCCTGTTATTGTTGTCATGAGATATGCCCCTACGAAGCAATCAAACTAGAATTCGTTACATAACAGGAAATGCTGCTCATTGCATCAAGAAATTATTTTAAATTTGTTTCACTGATCTATCGAGGCTCACTGAGGTTCCCTAATGTCCGCAAGATCAACTCAGGGAGCGCAGGATGGATATGCAATCCATGAGAAATAAAGGAAATATTTCCACCAAGAGCCATCCCATTTATCACTTCCTGAATGAGCATTGGAGCATACGGCCCGATGATATGGAATCCTAAGATTTTCCCGGTTTGCTTATCGACGATTGCTTTCGTAAACCCGTCATACTCCATCATTGCTTGACCCTTTGCGACATCAGAATATCGTGCGCTCCCCACAAGAATTTCATGGTGTTTCTTTGCTTCTTCCTGGGTCATCCCGACTGCAGCGATCTCCGGGTAGGTAAACACAGCATAGGGTATCGCATGATAGTCCATGGTCGTTTTTTTGTCATGGAACGCGTTTCCCCAGGCAACTGATGCCTCCTCGTTTGCCACGTGTTTGAACATTGCTTTTCCAATCGCATCCCCCAAAGCCCAGATATCCTTCTTACTTGTCTCAAGATACTCATTGACTTTGATATATCCGCGTGGGTCTGTCTGAACCCCGGTGTTTTCAACTTTTAGCAGATCAGCGTTTGATTGCCGACCTGCGGCAACAAAAACATTCTCAGCGGTCATTGTTATTTCTTTTCCGGACAAGCTGTCTTTTCCTGTTACGACAGCCTTATTCCCTTGGTTTTGCACCTCCGTCACTTCGGTGTTAAGATAAATACGCATCCGTTTCATGAGTTGATTTTTCAGCAACTCTGAGATTTCAGGCTCGCTGTTCGGAATCAATCGATCCCCTCGCTGGAAAATCGTCACCGCGGTTCCTACTGCAGAGAAAAAATGAGCAAACTCCATGGCAATGTATCCCCCGCCGATGATCGCCATGCTCTCAGGTTTTTCTTTTAAGTAAAAAACCGTTTCATTTGTTAAATAGGGGATGGAATCCAACCCTCGTATAGGAGGAATGAGCGGTCGTGCACCGGATCCAAGAAAGATTTTTTCTCCTTTGATTTCTTTTCCGAGAATCTCAAGTGTATAATCTTTGATAAAATGTCCTTGGCCCTTGTAATAATCAACGTTCTCTGTATGCTCTATGCCTTTTTCCATCGAAGCGCGACTCTCCTGGATGGGTTGTTGAACACGTTCCATGATTCCTTGGAAATCTATGTCTTTTATTTCAACGGTGATCCCGAGTTTTTTTGCTTCCTGTATCTCCATGATTCTGTCTGCTGGATGTATCAATATCTTTGAAGGGATGCATCCGACATTCAGACAGGTTCCTCCTAATGGGCCTTTGTCCACCCATGCAACATTCATTCCATGGGATACCGCGGCTTCGACAATCTCTCCTCCTGAGCCGCTGCCGACGACGACTACATCGTATGTCTTCATCTCCAACTCCTCTTATGATTCTCTTTTAACGGTTTATTTTAAATGACTTATTTCGACTGCAACTATCACTTCAGGGTCAGACGTATTTCCATATCCTCAATTTTTAAACTACCTCACTGGGTCCTTATATAATAATGCTGGAAAATATATGATATTTGGGTATATATGATTGTGGTCGCCTCATGCTCAGATTAATTTTTTCGTCAAAGAGTTTTTGCACCAAATTTACTTGCCATAATGTTTTCTTAAGGAGACACCAATCAAGTCACCAGCGTTATCCTTCGTATACTTGGCTTGATATGAATGTTTTTTAAAACAAAGGAGATATCAGAATTGATGAATGGTTCAAACCAAAACCTGCCGCTCTTGGACGTTCCTTACTTTCAGCAGACCAGTACTGCCACCTGCGGTCCTGCGTGTCTTATGATGGTGATGAAATATTGGGATCCTTCCTTAGAGTTTTCACGACGGTTCGAATCTCGCCTCTGGAAAAAGAGCTATTCCTTGTTATTGTTGGGAGGCACATACCAGTTTGGGTTAGCAGCAACTGCGGCACAGCTTGGTTTTAAAGCAGAAATTTATCAAAAGACGAGGTTCGCAGTGGCTTATCCGAATTTACCTCAGGTATTTACACTTGTAGAAAGCATTGTTTCTTACAAATCTCGTCGCTTAAAAATACCGGTCCAGTACGGAAAAGAAACCATCGAAGTGATCAATGATTCGTTACGAAGATCGATTCCTCCAATTGTTTTTTTGAACCTGAAACCGATTCTTGGCGAGAATGTGTTCCATTGGGTCGTCGTCACCGGTTTTGATGAGCAGAATGTCTTCATGAATGATCCGTATGTTCCAAAGGGGTTTGCATCAGGTCAAAAGAAAGGCTATCCCGTGGCTTTAGATCTCTTTTATAGGGCAATGACCACAGATACTGGCAGAATGCTTCGGCTGCCCTCCTGCGCCGTTTTAATTCACAAATAGAGCATTTTTTGAAGAACGCCTGTTTTGACGCCAAACTTTAAATGTCAATATTCTTTTTTAATTCTTCATGAGGATTCTCATCACCGATGAAATGAGCATTAGTAATGTACTAACCTCATTTGATCGTTCGTTTCTCTATTCGTTTTCCTTTGTTCCCACCGTTATTACTGCCCGACAGTTGGCAGCAGTCACCCCACCGCATCATATGCTAACGATCCTGGAAGGAAACCGATCCATTGATTTCAATGCCGACTATGACGTTGTCCATATCAATTTCAAGACCGCGCTTGCCCCGAGAGCTTATGAGATTGCAGATATCTTCCGAAAGAATGGAAAGATCGTTGTCTTGAGTGGCTATCATCCTTCTGCGTTACCATGGGAGGCTAAGCAGCATGCGGATAGTGTGATCATCGGTGACGCTGTCACACTATGGCCAGTTGTGGTAAAAGACCTTGAAGCAGGGACACTGCAGCCGTTCTACACCTCGGCCGACACGCATGAGTCGTTAGTACTTCCTTCAACACATATGATTACGTTGAAGGGTCTTCAGCTGACCAACTCCATCGAAGCAACACGGGGCTGTCCTCATAAATGTGATTTTTGTCAGGATGCAAATATCCGTGATGGATCAGTGTTTCGTGCAAGACCCATAGATGACGTTATTGAAGAAATTGCTGCGCTTCGCCAAAAAATATTTTTTTTCACTGATTTTTCGTTGACCATTGATCTGGCATATACAAAAGAGCTGTTTCGACGTATGCGGAACTTAAAGAAGAAATTTATCTGCGGGGGTAATGTTGATGTTCTGGCCAAGGATGAAGAACTACTTCGTGTTTCCCATGAGGCTGGATGCATCGAGTGGATCAGTGGATTTGAGACGTTTTCCCAAGAATCCCTCAACGGTGCGCACAAACAAACAAACATTGTGGAGGATTACTCACGTGCCGTAAAAAAAATACATAAATACAGGATGGCGGTGTTTGGGACGTTTGTTGTCGGTTTTGATGAGGATACTCCTGACATATTCCATGTGATGCAAGCGCATATCGGAAAGCTTGGTATTGATGCGGTGAATTTCGCAATCCTCACACCGTACCCCGGTACTCCTCTTTTCAATCGTTTAGAGGCGGAGGGGAGAATACTTACCAGGGATTGGTCAAAGTATAATCGTAAAAATGTTGTGTTCCGGCCAAAGAACATGACAAAAAAGGAACTAGAAGAGGGATTTCGGAAGATTACTCTATATTATAGTTCCCTGCCCTACATGGGTTATCGAACGTTGCGGAGTATAGGTCTTGGGCCATATCCCTTTATTGCGTCTGCTGCGGGGAACCTGGGGCAATATATGAAAACCTAACGGGAGTAAAAGCCGTTTATTTTTTTCTGTTTCTATTATGAATTCCAAATAACTTAACAATCGTTAAATTTATATATCGTTAGAGTACAATATAGATTAGGTATGAAAACACACTTTAAAATCGGGGTAATCATTGTTGTTTCTATTCTTCTTGTCTCTTCAGCCTATGCTCTTTATTTCGTAGGAATGGCCAATCCGGCAAAAGAAGATCAACCTCATACTGAGAATCCAGTTGATACTGTCTCACCGGTCATCAATTCAAGTTCCGGAGACATGACCGGGGATGCAGGGGGCACGATTTCAGTTTCAGCTTCGTTTAATGATAACGTCGGGGTTACCGCTGCAAAATTGTACTATAGACCTGCCGGAGCTTATGCATGGAGCTCAAAGTCAATCTTGGGTGGCACTGCAAGCATTTCTCTTCCCAGCGACTCTAATGAAAGTTGGTTTTATTACCTGACCGTGGATGATGCGGCAGGCAATGGACCTGTTGGAGACCCATCCGCAGACGGGAGTTCTTATTATACTATAACGGTTATTGATACTAGCAGCAGCCAACCTGATGGCAACGATTCAAATGGTGAACAAGGAAACAATACTTCGAATTATTCACGGTTCGTCTTTGTTGAGCTGGGGACCAAAATCGTATGCTCCGAGTGCCCGAAAATCTCGGTTATCCTCAATGACTTATACAAATCAGGGAACCTTCCGTTTTATTATGTCAGTATGCCGCTTGACAATCCGAAGGCTTTGGAGCGGCTCACTGAATATAACATTCTTGGATATCCGACGGTGTATATCGACGGTGGGTATACCGTTCTTGTGGGAAGCAAGGTCCCAAAATCAGATTTTGAAAAAAACATTACCGCAGCTGCGGCGCGAGTAACCCAAAAAATCGACGTGCGCACTATTGCGTCTTGGGACAATCAGACAAACCTGATAAAAATCGACATTGTCACCAAGAACCAAGAACAGTCAGCGTACAATGGACGTTTACGTGTCTATATCACGGAGATTGTTTCTACGAAATGGCAGGGAGGAACACCTCAGCATTTCTCTTTCCTTGATTTTTTACTAAATGAGGATATTCAAATACCTGCCAATGGGGATATCTCTTTTTCAAAGACGATGGATGCCTCAGGTCTTGATCCTGAGGATCTAATGATTTTTTCCGTCATCTTTAACGCGGAGAAGACCACGAGATATTCACAACCACCTGATAAGAACCCCTTTGAAGCACAATATATCGATGCGGTCAATGCAACTCGAGTTATCCAAGGTGGGAATCTTCCACCGGAGTTAGGTATTCAAAATCCCTCGGTGAAATACTTCCATCGTTTTGGTAAACCAATTCGAAAGACTCTGACTGGAAAGACTGTTGTCGTAGGTAAAACAGTCATTGTTGCCTCTGCCCATGATGATTCTAAAATCGAAAAAGTCGAGTTTTATATCAATAATAAACTCATGGCAACAATTACCCAGGAACCGTATCAATGGACCTGGTATAAGCTAAGTTTTGGGAAAAAAACCATTGCCGTTAAAGCCTATGATGATTCAGGAAAAATAACAACCGCAAGTATTGATGTGCTAGCCTTCATGCTTTAGAGCTTTTTCTGTAACAAAGCCATGTAATCGTAACAGATGGCAGATTCTGCATGTTTCTGTTTTCATTACTTGAATGTCCCCTTTAATAATTCGTTTTGTCGATTCTTTGATTTCTCGTTGAATCGCTACGTCTGTTACTTTGAAATCCCCTCGTTTTTTTGAGACATATTGTGAGACAGCGGATTCCGTGATTCCTAGTTTTTCAGCGGCTTTTCTTTGGGTGAGACCATGATCTTTTATGAGACTTTTAGCAAATTCCTTCCTTATGAGGGGGAGAAGATACCAGACTGATTCTTCACAATCAATTTTAATCGTCATTCTTACCACAACCATTATATATATCACGTTTTCATATAAGTACTTAACGATTGTTAAGGAACAACGGTGATTCTATGAAAAATAAACAGAAAAGAAAATCGTGGATAATATTGCTGATACTGCTTTTATTGATGGAGGTATGCGTGTTTCCACTCACGGCAAGCATTGGTGAAGCACAATTGACACAAAACCAACCTCCGACGGTTACCATCATTAAACCGGAAGAAAAAAGCATGTATCTAAGAGATATTCGGTTCTTTCCGGCTTTTCGAACCCTTATCTTTGGTTATATTACCATTAAGGCAAACACTACTGATGATCTGGGGATAAAACAGGTGGAATTCTATGTTGACGGAGTATTAAGAAATGTTAATACAAAAGTCCATTCTTGCGGATCTTTTATGTGGACTTGGAACGAATGCGTCTGGTTTCAATCTCGACATACCATAAAAGTAATCGCTATGGATAATGAAAGTCTTGTTGCAGAGGATACCTGCGAAGTCGTTATTCATAATTTTCCACTGTTGCATCTGCTGTATCCCTGATTTTGTAGGTGCCAAAAATTATATATATGACAAAGGGACATATACATACTTAACAATTGTTAAGCAATGGCTGGTGATAAAATGTTCATGCGCATCCTTGGAAAATCATTACTGAAACGAAAATCCCGCATAGCAATCGCGGTTATCTCCGTCGTCATAGGGTCTGCAATCGCAACAGCACTGCTCAGTGTTTCTCTTGATGTCAGCCAAAAAGTCGGTTTGGAGTTCAGAAAATACGGTGCCAACCTCATGGTCGTACCTAAATCCGACACCATAGAGGTAGGATTCCCCGGCGTACAATTTGGTTCCATAACCGAACAACGCTACATCAATGAAAGCGACCTGTGGAAGATAAAAACCATCTATTGGAGAAACAATGTACTGGGATTTGCTCCGTTCCTCTACCAAGTAGTGAGCGTTGGCGACGGACTCGATCGGCAAAACGTTGTGCTCGCAGGAACGTATTTTGATAAAAACGTTGTAATTCTTCAACCATACTCGCCAAATGACAAACCAATGTTTATCACCGGAATACAAAAGATAAGCCCCTGGTGGTCGGTCAATGGTTCCTGGATATCTGATCAAAATGATACCACCAGCAGCATGATTGGAATAAAGGTCGCAGAATCACTGCACCTGCGTATCGGGGACTCCTATACGATCCATTATGACGAATATGCAGCAGATACCATAAACGAAACAAGCCATAATCTGACCGTCGTCGGTATTATCCAAACAGAAGGAAATGAGGATAATCAAATATTTGTCAATTTACAGGTCGCCCAGGAATTAACCAATCGACCAGGGAAGCTGCACACCGTACAGGTCTCTGCACTCTGTAATGCCTGTCCTGTCGAAGCATTCGTAGAAGAAATACAAGCAAATATCCCAGATGTCGAAGCACGAACCGTCAAGCAGCTCGCGAGTGCAGAAATGAACATCCTTGGTAAAATCGAGAACATGATGTTCCTCATTACCATTGTCGGTCTAATAGCATCTGCCTTGGGCGTCATGACCACGATGATAACATCAGTCATCGAACGACAAAAAGAAATAGGACTGATGAAAAGCGTAGGAGCCGAAAATAAAAAAATCATAGCCCTCTTCCTATCCGAAGCAACGATCATCGGGATCATCGGCGGTGTCCTTGGGTATATCATCGGAATAATCCTTGCTCAATTCATTGGTTATAGTGTATTTGCTATGTCCATTACCCCCCGTTTTGAAGTCATCCCGATCTCCATTGGAATCTCTATTGGCGTCGCTTTACTGGCAAGCATCCTCCCCGTAAGACGAGCAATCAATGTCGAACCAGCAATAGTACTACGAGGTGAATAAACAATGAACGAAGAAATCATCAGACTGCAAGCGGTTAAAAAACATTATGACGAAAGCACCCATGTTCTTGAAAATCTCAACCTCATCATCCACAAAGGCGCCTGGACGTCCATTATGGGTCCGTCCGGCTCTGGAAAAACAACACTGCTGAACATCATCGGATGTTTGGATTCAGCGACCGCCGGCTCAGTGATCATCAATGGAACAGAAATAACGAAGTTAAATCAAATACAGCTGACCAGGTTTCGCCGAGAGAACATCGGTCTCATCTTCCAGCAGTACCACTTGGTCTCCTATCTGACCGCACTGGAAAACGTCATGATGGCACAATATTATTCCGGTGTGATCGATGAAGTAAAAGCAGCAGAAGCGCTAAAAAAGGTCGGATTAGGCCACCGACTGGACCACGTACCTTCCCATTTATCAGGGGGAGAACAACAACGGGTCTGTATCGCACGCGCACTCATCAATGAACCAAAAATACTGCTGGCCGATGAACCAACAGGAAATCTCGATCAGAAAAACGGTGAAATCGTCCTGAATCTTATCCGACAACTCCATGCCGAAGGACACACCATCATTCTGGTGACCCACAACCCTGAAATAGCAAAACTTGGACAGCGGATTATCACAGTCATTGATGGAAAAATATGTTCTGATTCGACATGTACATCTGAAATAAATGAAACATAAAAAAGGTGAAAAATATGAAGAAAAAAATAGTGTTGATAAGTGTTGTAGCACTTGTAGCGATGATATATTTAGCAGGATGTACCGGTACAACACAAAACAAAAATAATTCAACTACGGATACGAATCCCGGTTCGACACCCCAGCAGAATGCAACCGAGGTTCGAATCCCCCTGGCTGAAATCGGAACGACCGCAAAATTCTATTCTTATGACGCTAGTGGTGTGACCGTCCGGTATTTTGCTGTAAAAGACAAACAGGGGACTGTCCATGTCGCTTTTGATGCCTGTGATGTCTGTTATGAGGCAAAAAAAGGATACAAACAAAATGGGGAAGTCATGCAGTGTCTCAACTGTGGTAAAACATTTGCTGTGACAAGTATAGGAACTGAAAATACTGCTGGTGGCTGCTGGCCGAGTTATTTACCAATGCAAATCGATGGCAACAATATAATTATCAAAAACACTGATTTGGAAGCAAAAAGCTACATGTTCTAGCAAAAAAATCAACGACCTTAACTTGAGATGTTGCAGACCTCAGATCCCTGTTCTGTACATATTTGGATTGTGCATTCGATGATGTTGTATTTCTTTAATAAATAATCATTTATCTTTGATATGATTTCTTCTTGTTTTGCCTCAGATTTGCCTAATTCGATCTGAGCATGAGCAGAAAACACCAGCATGTCCGGGGTAATCGACCAAAGATGAACGTTATGGAGTTCTCGTATCTCTGAAAAATTCTCTTTTAGGTCATCAGCAATCATGTCGATATTCAGGCCTTTTGGTGCGGTCTCAAGTAGAATTCTTGTCGAATCCTTTAACACACCCCACGCCCAGAACAGGATGATAATCGAAATACCGATACTGACAAGCGGATCGATAAATGTCCAGTTGGTGTACATGATGACGAGTGCAGCGATAACAATGCCGACCGATGATATCGCATCAGCAAACATGTGATAAAAGACACCTCGTATGTTGAGGTTCTCCTTATGTACTCCTCTGAGAATCATGATGCTTGCGATATTGACTATCAGACCAATGAATGCTATCAGGAGCATCTCCAAACCAAGAATCTCGGAAGGATGCAGTAGCCGAAGAATCGCTTCGTAGACAATAAGGCCAACAACAGCAATGAGGAACAATCCGTTGACAAACGCGGCAAGTACTTCTGCACGGTACAGTCCAAATGTTTGATGGTGACAGGGGGGTTTTCGTGCGATAATGATCGCAGCAAGGCCGATGATGAGGGCAAACGCATGGGTGAACATATGACCGGCGTCGCTGATTAACGCCATGCTGTTGGAAAGATATCCTCCCACAAACTCCAGGATCATAGTGATAACGGTTATGGAAAGCGACAACAGGAGTTTTTTTTGCGCAACATGCCGATATTCAAAAAGACCTTCGGAAAACTCTTTTTTTGTTGAATGGTTCGTCATAATCTTGACCGTCTCTCATATGATTCTTTTTTCAGTATCAAAAGATATCCATCTCTTTGAATTTTCCGTCCCTGTCCTGAGTTGGTTTGATTGGAAGAGTGAATCGGAAGATATTTCCTTTGTCGTTTTCACTTTCGATCCATATTTTTCCACCATGAGCAAGAACTATACCTCGTGAAATTATAAGTCCAAGGCCGATGTCGCCAAATGTTCGATCTATTCCTGATTCAACTTGATGGAAGATGTCAAAAATCTTCTTCTGTTTGTTCTTTGGTATCCCGCGGCCAAAATCTTGTATCTCAAATAACACGTCATCTGGTTCTTTATTCACGCGGATGGAAACCGTAGAACCATCTGGAGAAAACATTATCGCGTTGTTTAAAAGATTGATAATCGCTTGTTTGATACGTTCCTGATCGATGTTGAGCTCAGGGAGCTCTTGGTCAATTTCCTTGGTTATTTTAATTTGTCTGTTGTCTGCAGCTGTTTGCATGGTACCTTTGGCATCTTCGATCAATTTCTCCACGTTTGTTTGCTCCGGAATGAACTTCATAGTGCCGGATTCAAGCCGGGAGACATCAAGAATATCCTGAATAAGCTGATCCAGCCGATTCGTGTTTTTTAAAATAACATCGAGCCCCTGCTTCTGTTCATAGTTGATCGGGCCAAGACTCTTCATAAGAAGGATTTCGACATATCCTTTGATCGTAGCCATTGATGTGCGGAGCTCATGGGAGGTGATATTGAGGAAATTTGATTTGATATGGTCGAGTTTTTTTAACTTTGTGTTCTGCTGTTCTGTTTTCTTCTGTGATTTCTGAAGTTTCTCAAGTTCAATATGAAGTTCTCCGACGGTTCGTTTATATTCGTTGATTTTCTTTTTCAACAAGGTGTTTTGTTTGGATAGCTCGACGGTCCGCTCTTGAACTTTTTTTTCTAACCAATAGTGAGCCTTGCGGAGTTCTTCTTCAATTTTTTTCCGTTCAGTGATATCCTCCATGGTGGACTGAATGGAAGTTACTACCCCTGATTCGTTCATGCTAAGAAAATCATTGATGACAAAAACACGAGCCTCACCATTTTTAGTGATATAGGTTCGTTCATGTCCGTCGGTGTATGGTTTTTTACTGTTTATTTTTTCTTTAAAAGCAGATTCAGCTACCTGTTGTTCATCGCTATGGATATAATAAAAGATAGGATTTCCGATGACTTCTTCTTTAGAATACCCAAACGTTTTGGACCATTTTTCGTTGACGTTAGTAATCGTCCCATCTGGTGATAGCGTATGATACGGGACTGGTGCTTTTTCATAGAGTTGCTTGAATACCTCTCCAGATGCTCGTGCTGCTTTTTCCATCTGTTTATTGGTTGAAATATCCTTTACAATCCCAATGGAGCCAATGACGTTGCCGATGTGGTCTTTAAGGACACTAAGGGAAATATCGACGTCGAGTACATTGCTGTCTTTTCGTATCATTTTGGTTTCCAGATGATGATGTATCCCTTTTTGTCGAATGTTTTCTGATCGTATCTTTTTCCATTCTTCTTGCGGATAGAGGAATTTTACCGGCTTCATCATGAGATCTTCTCTGCTCATGCCTAGGAGTTGTTCTGTGGCTTTATTCCAGTGGACAATCCGTTCGTTCTCATCGGTTAGCATGATTGCGATTGCTGAATTTTCAAAAATAATGCGGTATTTTTCGCTTGGGTCGCCCAAATCGATTGTTTTTACATCATCTTCAAGACGATGCCGTAAAATTGTGAAAATTGATTCAAGGGGGTCGTTTTGATCTTCCTCTGATATGGGTGCTTTTTGTTCTTCTGAGGTGTGGCTGTGGAGTCTTCCGAGCCGCTCCTCTTCTCGTAATGTTTTTATGATTTCTGGGTCATCAGTAGTCATATTTTCCCTCCTGGTATATATAAGCCGGTCGATGGTAATTTCAAACCTGTGATAGACTGGTCAGTATCATAGAATGAATACCTATTACTCATCTCGTATCCCATCCGTATTGTGATAAAAAAGTAAACATATTTTGGTATAAAACATTAATGGAGGTTTTTAACACTCCAAGATGTTTTGATTAAGAAGACGATGATTTGCAAATAATAATGTAGTGATGCTTCTTGTAGACTACCGTTTACTGATTGATGGAATCAACAATCATCTTAATTTCCTTACCATGATTACTTTAATAATGACGCTTTTTATTCTGTTGACTGATCGTGAGTTCCTTGTCAACCACTCCACCTTCAACTCCGTCGATATTTCATTATAACGATTTAGTTATTGCGTTGCATCCAGAGGTCTATGATCCTGCTGAGGATTCCTTTCTGCTGCTGGAATCAATCAAGGTCGATTCAAAAGACGCGATCTTGGAGATTGGTACTGGATGCGGTCTGATTGCCCTGGGTTGCGCTCGTCGAGGAGCAAAGGTGCTTTGCACAGATATAAACCCGTTTGCGGTTCAGCTCACTCGTCATAATATTGAACGGAACCGTCATCTTCTCAAAGGAGTTGTTGAGATACGACAAGGTGACTTATTTTCTGTGCTGAAAAAAAAAGAACTGTTCAAAATCATCATCTTCAATCCACCCTATCTCCCGACCAAAAAAAAAGAAAAATTCGGAGGATGGTTCGATGTCGCAACAGACGGAGGACGAAATGGTTTGAACGTCACAAAACGATTTCTTCGAGAGCTTCACCAGCATCTTCAGAGAAATGGGTGTGCATATTTTATTTTTAGCTCCCTGTCCCGTCGGTTAACGTTGGAGTGCTATCTGAAAAATGAAGGATTATCGGCATGCATCGTAGCTCGTCATCTCTGTGTCGATGAGGAGCTTGATGTGTATCGGGTGACTCCGGCAGATTAAAATCAAATAATATAGTTACGTATTCAAAAGGAAACAGGCTATCAATGATTGAAGACTACTACCCTTGGGGCGGTGAATTCACCGCGTGTTCACCGAAAGGATGTGTCGCTGTCGTGTTGCTTAACATTCAGTACAATCCACCTGAAAGTGTCGCAATCTATGGTCGATTAAAAACTGAAAATATAGGGATAGAAAAAATCATTGCAAACACGATATCAAATCCGTACATTCGTTTTCTGATCCTCTGTGGTGATGATATCAGGGGGCATCGCTCAGGTGCCTCCCTGCTTGCATTACATAAAAACGGCATCGATCATAATCATCGGATCATTGAAGCACCAGGGGCAATTCCGTATATTGAAAACCTGAAAGAAGAAGCAATAAAACGATTTCAGGCCCAGCTGAATGTCGTTGATTTGATTGGAGAAAAAGAAAAAGAAAAAATCGATGAAATAATTGCTGATTGCGCAAGAAAAGAGCCATCATCTTTCGGAGAACCGTATATTGCGATACGGATCAAACCTGAAGCAACCGTCAGCCTGACAGACAAGCGTGCGTTACATTCGCGGATTATTTTCGATTATTTAGGAAACGTGAAGAAGAGAGGTGAATAAATGTTTTCGTTTACCAAAGAACAAAAGGTATTTGAGATATCAGGGATTTCGATCGGTGGACAACCAGGAATGTATCCCACTGTCCTTTTTGGTGGATTGTTCTTCAAAGGAGAGCCTGATTTTGATGATGCAAAACGGCACATCCTGACCATCCTTGAACTCAGTAAACAAACCGGAACTCCGGTCATTCCTGATTTCTTCATCCGAAAAGTCGAGTACATCCAGCCGATCATCTCGCTTATTGAAAAAGTTCTTCCAAAGAAACATCCGTTTTCCATTGATGTCATCGAACCATCCATCAAGATTGAGACATTAGAACGTCTTGATGAGGAAAAATTACTTTCACGGATGATCTATAATTCAATACATATTGGTATTACAAAAGAAGAAACAGAAGCGTTGCAGAAGCATACACCTGAAATGGCACTCGTGGTTGCATTTAATCCAAAGGACAGGTCGCCAGATGGGAAAATCGAAGTCCTGGAGAATAGTGCGCATCTTATTGATACAGGTCTCCTTGAGCTTGCTCGTAAAATAGGTATCGAAAAGATCCTCATCGACACTGCTGCCCTTTCACCTGGTGAGAATAGCGGGGCTGCGATCGCAGCATTACCGGTGATTAAGGAGGAGTACGGTCTTCCGACAGGTTGTGCGATTCATAACGTCGTGGAAAAATCACGATGGTTAAACGATTTTCCGTTTGCAAAAAAAACTGTTGATGTCGCATCGAATAATGCGATACCTCTCTTTGGAGGGGACTATGCTATCTTTGGTCCTATAGAAAACGCAGAGATTGTCATCCCTCTTATCGCTTGGCAGGATATCCTTATCTCTGAATACGCAGAGAATTATTTCGGTGTCAGTCCTATCGCGTCACATCCTCGGAGGAAACTCCTAAAATGAAACAGAAATTAAAAACAAGCGTCATCGGATCATACCCGATTCCTATTGATACCCTGGGATTGGCTCAAGATTATTTTTCAGAGCAGGATTCGTCATGGGCAGACTACATAAACCAAGCGGTCCATGATATGACCTCGGCAGGGATTAACCTGGTGTCTGATGGACAGACACGGGATCCATTTATTCAATTGTTCACTCGAAAATTAAAAGGATGCAGGATACGAGAAAGAACCGAAATCGTCGGGCCTGTAGAGTACCATGGTCCTATCACGGTGCCAGACCAGATATACGCAAGACAACTACTGCCAAGAAATGTAGGTCTTGTCGGGGTTCTCACCGGTCCGTTTACATTGACGAAATCCTCTATCGATTCTTTCTACCATGGTGAAAAAGAATTGGCGTTTGATTTCGCTGTGGCACTACGAGCTGAAGCAGAGCATCTTTTGAAACATGTTGATGTCATCAGCATCGATGAGCCGTGTTTTTCTAATGAACTCCCCGACTATGCAAATGAGCTGATCGGGTGTATTACTAAGGGTCTTTCCCGTCCGACCCGTCTGCATGTCTGCGGCGATGTGTCACAAAGTGTTCCGCAACTGGTTGATATGCCGGTCGATATCCTCTCTCATGAGTTCAAAGCATCACCCTTTCTCTTCGATTTTTTTAAAGAATATCCATCGGAAAGGAAGATCTGTGTAGGTGCTGTCCGCTCCGATGATCTCCGTGTTGAATCTGTCGAAGAAATTGTCGCTCATGTAAAGAAGGCCATGGCTATTTTCGGGGGGAATTGTATTCAGATCGCCCCTGATTGTGGACAGCGGTTGCTTCCGCGGAACATCGCATTTCTTAAATTAAAAAACCTTGCTGCAGCAGGAGAGATCATCAATGGTCGATAAGGAAGTTCCTTTGGTCAAAGCAAAAAAAACGATGGAAAAAGATGTTGTTCTTGATCCAGAAGGGTTTTTTGTAATCGAACTCGATGCAAAAGGTATTCGCACCGAGTACTACTCGAACGTCTATAAAAATAAACGGATTGTCTCCGGTCGTCTTGAGAAGGTTTTTGTAGGAACCGAAGCAGATGCGTTGTCTGATTCTATCGCTTTGCATGTGCCTTGCTTGCGGCCAGAGCATTATCTGTATCTTGGGCGTGAGCTGCAGAAAGCGCAATTTGCGTTTGAACAAAAGAAGAGATATGTGCAAGGTGGATGTTAACTTCTGATGATTCTTTCCTCATGTCGCAGGATGTTTTTTTCGCTGGATTAACAAAGCTTTTTTCTTCAGGGCTGCCATGGTTCGTTTGTCAATTTTTGATTTGGTGTGAAAATATTGTTTATCGCGGGGTGGTTGATAATGCGGCCGCATATTCAAAGGCTCTCCCTAAATGTTAAATAACAGGTTATATGTCACTATAACGAAGAAAAGAGGAGGTTTATTTAGGTTTTCCTAGGGAACTATTCTGACTGACATGAAACTCAGTCTTCCCGTTACCCCATTTTTTTGTGACGTTTTTCAGGGTGATGTGCTCTCCGATTTTGTAGGTCTGGATGTCTTTGACGCATTGATCCCACAGGATGATTTCTTTTTTTGTGTTTTGTTCCTTTATGGTAATAGTGGTGACAAAACCGAATTCACCATCGTCTTTAAAAAATGCCTTGGACGATTCCTTATGAACCAATACCCCCGTGATTTCGTCAGCGGTCTGTTTTTGTTGTTTTCCTTTAGACGAATCGTTGGACGGTTCGATATCTAAAAGTCCCCAGCGACCAAGGTTGATCTCAATGCCGCCGGTGTATCCACGTTTTGTGTATCCATTGATAATCTTGACGGTTGTCCCTGGCTGGATTTCCTTGTGTTTTATATGGTCAATATCCCCGTTCCAAAGGACAAGTCTGCAGGTGGCGGTCTTATCCTGTATCTCAAGGTTGATTACTTTTCCCGGTGTGCCGTTTTTTCGTTTGAATGTCTTAGAATCAGAGATGTTCAGGACCTTTCCTATTACTGAATAGTCCCCATCTGGGGTGAGATCAATGATGTTGGTGAAGCTCTGTTTATTGCGCCCCAGTTCATCAACGATTAAATAAGCGATGGTGTCTTTGTCAATGAGTTCATCGTAACTTTTATAGCGAGAATTTATTTCTTTTTCAAAATCTTTTTTCGTTTTAATATCAGCGATTAATTCAATACACTCGGTTTTGGTTTTATGCATCCGCAACAAAACTAGGTATGTTTTTTTCTTTCTTATAGTCTGCTATTAATTAAAAAATAAAGAGAAGGGGTGGTAGTTGGGATTGCATGGAAACGAACGGACCAACATTGCAAGACGCTTAGGTCGATCGAATTGATTTCTGATGATTTTTCCAAGGATACGTGGTTTTTTTGGTATATGATTCTGTCTTTTTCCTGTATTTATCATCATATCGTTCTTTGTTGTCCCATTTCCCTCCAGATTCCTTATAGCGATGTTGTTTCATCTCTTCACCTCTCTTTCAGCTCTCATATGAGTGGAAAGCATGATAGTTTCTGTTGATTATGATATATATAATTGCTCTGTGAAAATGTCAAAACGTAAAAAACGAAACATGAAAAGGACTCTAAACAAAATATAAATATAATACCATTGATATAATGTGGTAAGTGATAATTTTTATGACGAACAATAAACTCATTGGTGGTGGAATCATCTGCATTCTTCTCCTTTTGCTTCTCCTTGCTGGCTGTATCACACCCAAACAGTATATGGTCCCTATGCGAGATGGTGTAAACCTTGCTACTGATGTGTATCTACCAAAGACGATCGCTCAGCCGCATGGTACGATTCTCATTAGAACACCCTATAATAAAAATGGAATTTTGCTGCTCGGAATGAACTGGGCCAAGAGCGGTTGGCCAACGGTGGGGCAGGATATGAGAGGGAGGTATGCTTCTGAAGGAAATGATACGGTTTTTAGAAACGAGCATACCGATGGCCCTGACACCCTTGCCTGGATCGCTGATCAGACGTGGTCGAACGGGAGAATCGCGACCTTTGGCGGTTCTGCGTTAGGGATCACTCAATACATGACTGCTGGGGCAAACCCGCCACAGCTTGCGTGTCAATATATCCAGGTCGCAACCCCCAACATGTACAAACATGCGATGTACCCTGGTGGGGAGTTTCGAAAAAATTTGATAGAGGAATGGTTGAAAGGAGAAGGGAGCACCTATATTCTCCCGGAGCTCTGGGCTCATGAGAATTATTCGTTGGACTACTGGACGAACGTCTCTTTGGATGATAACTGGGAAGACGTCAACGTCCCTGCCATCCATATCGGTGGGTGGTATGATATTTTTACGCAGGGGACTATCGATGGGTTCCTCGGGTATCAACACCAGGGTGGGCCTGGGGCACTAGGAAAATCAAAACTGATTATGGGACCGTGGACACATGGGGGTGCCGGCACGATGAAGCAAGGAGAACTGACCTATCCAGCAAATTCCGTTGATAATTTCTCACAAGCCCTGTTTTGGCAAATGGTCAATGAATATACCATGAACGGTCCAACTGATTTTGACGACTGGCCTGCAGTCACCTATTACGTGATGGGTGATGTGAATACCTCTACAGCACCAGGGAATGAATGGCGCTATGCTGATGACTGGCCGATACCGTGTAATGAGCGTGCATGGTTCTTCCAAGCCAACGGAAGCCTACAAACCACATTTCCTACTGATGCTCAGCCTTTCACCTTTAACTATGACCCGGCTCAGCCTGTTCCTACCATTGGCGGGGGTAATCTGAATATTCCTGCTGGTCCTTTTGATCAGCGTTCAGTGGAAAATCGATCTGATGTGCTGCTCTTAACCAGCCCTGTGTTGCTGCAACCGTATGAGGCTACCGGGTCGATTATCGCACGATTATTTGTTTCTTCTGATTGTCCCGATACTGATTTTACCGTAAAACTCACTGATGTCTACCCAGATGGGCGCTCTATGTTGATTACTGATGGGATTCTTCGTATGAGAAATCGGAACGGGACTGATCATTGGGAACTGATGAATCCTGGGACAATTTACCAAGTGGATGTTGATCTCTGGAGCACGTCGTATATTTGGAATATCGGTCATCGGATCCGTGTTGATGTCTCCTCGTCGAACTACCCTCGATGTCTTAACAATCCGAACACCGCTGCGGGGATTTATAAAAACACCTCGTCTGCCATTGCACATAACACGGTCTATGTTGATAGTGCTCATCCCTCTTGTCTGATTCTCCCTGAGATGTCGCTCAACGCGACCGGTCATCAAAAGGACTGGGTGTCTTCCTATCATAATGATATTAGTAGTAAGGATTTCTCGTACCTTCAGCTTCCAGAAAGACTACAAAATATACTCGATCATCTCTCGATACATAACCAACTCTTTCAATACCGTTCATTCATGATTCATTAATATTCAGTAATGTCCCTATTGCTCGAAGGTGCTCTTGGAGTGACTTCCCTTTAAAAAAATATATATATTATATAAGTTTACTTATATATAACGTAAACGGGAATTATCATAGTGTAAAGACCATGAAAAAGAAAATCATTGCAGTTATTCTAGCGTTGCTCTTTGTCATCAACATCGTTGCCGCCGCTTTGCTTTTTGTTGATATACAGGTACTTGCCTTTCCTCAGACAACAGTCCGCGTTGATGTCGTCGAAGTAAATACAGATGAAGTAATAATCCACTATGATGCTCAGTTATACAACCCAAATTCTTTTGAAATGATTCTGAAGGACATCCGAATTGTTGCCATAACAGCATCAGGTGATGAAGTGGCAAATATAACCATCGACGGTGGGTCTATCTCAGGTCAGTCGAATCGAAGTTTTATTGCAAATGACCGTATCGCCATGAAAGGAAACCTCTCAGACACTCTAAGCATTACCATAACAGGTGTTGTAGGTATTAACGTTCTTGGCATCATTAAAAAGACGATTCCACTTGAGGTGACGGTTCTTACATCATTGAAAGAAGCACTGAATAAAATATCATTACCAACACTTACGGTTCGCGCAGAATTTGGAGCAATTACACGGTATGCGGTGAACCTTACCACAGAAATAGATATGACAAACCAAAATCCCTTTGGTTTGATCATAAAAAATATTATTCTCAATATCACCACGGAGACCGGCAAAAATGTAGGACATTTCACTATTCCCGGCGCTCAGATCCCAGCAGAAAGCGCGGTTATTCTCCATGGATACGGCTCTATCATCATCGAAGCTTTGAACGCAAAAAAACTCTTTATCGCTTTATATGCCGAAGTAGGAGCTAACATCGCCGGTATCAACAAATCGCTTCCCTTTTCTAGCAATATTGAAATCGCCATCCCAGATTTCACTGAGTTTATCCCATCTGATAAACCTCTTGAACTCGCCCTCGATATTGATCTTCATCGCGCACGAGGCGGTCTGAACGGTTCCATGACCCTTGAAGTCATCAACCCCTCAAAGATACCACTTTTTTTATCAGATGTTGCAGTACTGTATTACGGAGTCAAGAATAACCAGAAATACTTTGTCGCAAAGGGTTCACTTGGTACTGGCGAAATAGCTCCAGAAAACACCACGATGTTCCAAGGAGATATGCTACTTCGCTACTCCAAGCTCCTAAACTTCACCGGAAAAGGATTTTTACCGGACAAGGTGTTTGCACAGTTACGTGCCAATGTTTCTATTTCCGGCGTCAATATCACCATTCCTGTTGCCATAGGTTCATATATTGATCTTCATCTATTTCGCTCTTCATAATAAACAATTTTTTTTTTTAAATTCTATGCAAAAACAGTTCTTAAAATATATAACTATTCAAATTTTATACATTATTCTCTCGATAGAAAACTTGAAATATGGCGTAATAAATAGCAATATTGCATCCGATGCGGGGGAGTTATGGTTAATGTAAAAAGGTCGGAGGAATGGCTTATCAATAGAAATATAAGAAAATTTTATATTTTAAGCATAATTTTTATCTTAGTTTCCAGCGTTTTTCCTCCGATTGGCATCGCTGAACCACTACCTAATTCTCATCTTACTATCGTAAATGTCACTGCAACACCAGACCCTGCTATTGAAGGAGACACGGTCAACATCTGTGTCACCATTCAAAACATCGGGTCTCAAAACATCTCTGCTGATCAGCAAATAATCATTACCGTAACAATCGACAATGAACCATCGGTTGCTACATCTCTTATCGATACATTAGGATTGTTGAAAAATCAACAACGCACCGAAAATCTCACCTGGACCGCTGCGCTAGGCTTAACACAGCGCAGGCTTCTGCATGTCACCGTAACCTATTTGGGAATCGCTGAGGCTATATTTGAAGGAGAAATACGGATTAATGAGCGAAAGACCGATCTGCTCTTTGTCTCAACCCCATCTATGAGCGGAATAGCCACTCTTGGAAAACCTGTCACCATTACCGCTCTGGTAAAAAACATTGGAAAAAACACAACACAGGAGATTAATGTCTCTGTGAGCATTGATCAATCATTGGTGAAATGGTACATTAAAAGTAGTGGTTTGATAAAGGGAGAATCCTTCGGCGTCTCCTTCACCTGGACACCCCTTACCTTTGGAGTTCATACCATAAATCTATCCATAGATCCGAAAAAAACTATCATTGAAGAGAAAAAGAGCAACAATTACTATGATACAACCACCTCGATCATACCCTGGTGGAACACAAGCTGGCACTACCGGAGAATCTACAACGTCACCGGTGTAGGAAACCTTTCTCTTTCCGTGAATTTTACCGCACTTCTTGGTTCATTGAACGTCGTGAACAAAACGTTTGATAATGCCGGTATTGCCATTATTCGATATTATACCAATGGAACCCTGATCGTAGTCAACAAAACCTGGTTTAATGAAAGCAGTGCGTTTAACAATCGCACCAACGCTCTAGGTAATCTCACCTGGATGATACCTGGTCCCTCTCTGTATGGCGTGTATTTCGATGTTCTCGAAAATAGGGGAACACGCAGTCCAATGACTGAAACCAATAACCTCACGCAATCAGGATCAGTGCAAGCATCTCTCGTGGCAACCCAAGGATGGTCGCCTGAATTCACCCACCCCTTTGAAACATACTACCGTGTGAACAAAACATTGTTGATTCAATTGTCTACAGCAGCACTGGCAAAAAACGTTACAGCCCATTTCTTCTGGAATGGTCATGCTGAGTTTAATATATCGTTATATACGCTCAATAATCTCAACTGGTCAAATACCACCAAGAAGCTTTCGAAAATAGGTAATTGGACGGTGAACGCCATCGGATATGATGATGCAGGGTATCAAACCGTCCCACTCATCGCTGGTTTTTATATTGGCCAGCCTGATCTTGTTGTATCTGTCCTCACGACCCCTGATGTCTGTTATGTAGGATACAATACCACTATTACCGCACACGTTCGTGCGTTCAACACCACGGTTGAACATGTTAACGTTTCTCTTCTCGTTGATAATGCCATAAAATCAACTCAAAGAAATCTTACGATTCAAAAAGATGAAAACATGACCCTCCAGTTCCTCTGGCAGCCTGCAACCAAAGGAAAACATAATGTCTCGGTCAGAATTAATTACATTGATTCAAACCCCGGGAATAATAAGAAATGGAAATGGGTGAACGTCGAAGGAATACCTGATCTTGATATCCTTAATATCTCTGTGGCACCAACCATGGTTAATGAGGGTGAACCAGTAATGATTAGCACTCGTATCACCAACAGGGGAGATGGGAATGCTACGAACTACACTGTGGTCCTCTACGCCGAACAAAATGGAGTAGACAACACTTCAATGAGAATGGGGTACAATGATGAAAAGAATTCAACGACCATCAGTATCAAGAAAAATGAAATCAAATACGTCAACCTCACCTGGGAAAAAACAAAATATGGAAAAAATAGTTTCCATGGCGAATGGGCTGTTGGCATAAAGATCTTTACCACCACCCAGACCCCGGATAAAAACACTACGAATAACTACGAAGCACTTCTTCATGCTCTGCGGGTCATCCCTGGGGAACGGAACCCGCCGGTTCTTTCCAATCTTGAGTACCCCCTGACCAAAGAACAAGGAAACCCACTGTACATCAGAGTAAAGGCGACCGATGCGTCAGGTATAGCTACGGTCGTGATTTTTATAAAGACTCCGAATCAGACGTTTGTGAACACGACAATGACCGCAATAGAGGACGATCGGTACGAGTATCCTTTTAACGCCGTCCAGCTCGGCAGGCATAACTTCTCTATCAAAGCTACCGACCTATCACCCAATAAAAATCAGTCGACCATCACCGGCTCCTTTGAGGTCACGGGAGATAAAACACAGCCAACGATCTCATACTGTGGAGTCAATCCCTTTGTACAGCTCCAATACCGTCAGCTGGAGATCCGCTGCATCACTACTGATTTCTCAGGGATTAAATCAGTCGAGGTGACGATACGTTTCCCAGATGACTTCTCTGAGATACACGCCATGAGCAACGCATCGTTTGATACGAAATACGTCTACACACAGGCATATGAGGATGTCGGAAAATACGTTTTTTCCATCACCGTGGAAGACAACAGAGGAAATCAAAAGACCACCGATGAAAAGACTTTTTGGGTCACCGATAATCTGAACGACACCGATGGTGACGGCATGCCAGATAACTGGGAGGAACGTTACGGGTTTAACCCCTATGATCCCAACGATGCATCACTGGATGCAGATGATGATGGTATTACCAACTTTATGGAATATCGGCAAGGCTCCAACCCCTTAAAGAAACTATCACCCTCCTCTGAATTCTTTGAGCGTCTAAAAGATAATGTGGCGTATCTTGTTGCCTCCATCATCGTCTGTGCACTGATTGTGATTCTCGCTAGTTATGGGATGCGGAGAAAAAAACAATGAAGATATTCTCACGAAGATCCTTACCATTCATTAGCATCATTCTCCTTGCATTCCTGGTCTTTGTTTTCTCAATTTGGGATATTATCAATAATGAACAATGGTTGGAACGCGTTATCGCGCTCTACGGGATCCTGATCATCCTTACCTTGTTGTTCCTTGTTTCCAAGGAGAAGAGAAAATCGTTTGTGAAAACAAATGTTGATGAGTTTGAAAAATCACTCAAAGGGAAACTGTATCATTTCAAATGCCCCTTTTGCGGTGGAATTTTTGCTATAAAAAAATCAAAACATAACAACAAAAAACCTTTCACCTTGACCTGTCCTGATTGTGGCACTACAGGGACCGTCCCCTCAAAACCATTTCAGATACTTGGAGAAATCCCTGAGATGAAATCGGTTCATAAAAATTTCAAATGTGAGCACTGCGGAGAGTGGATTATGGTCTGGGCTGAAGGAACGGACATCATCTCAGATATTCATGTGCATTCCTGTCCTTATTGCGGGACAAAACGAGATATGAGTCTTGTTTAGATATGATGCCGTATTTTCACTGCTTCTCCATGGGTTGATTCAATCATCTCTATGCCATTCATGAGTGCTACACCCACGCCGCAGAGTTGACTCTTTTTTCGGACCAGCACCTCATCACCGATCCGAATTGATTCATCCGCATTCTTTATTCCCGGCGCAAACACGGATCCTTTCACCGTGAAATCATCAGAAATCTCCACCCAGTATTGCTCGGTTTCCATCAGCCGTTCAGCTCCAGGGAGTGTCAATGAAATAAGTCCCCGCTCCTCAGTGATCATCCCGAGTTGAATGTTCTTGTGCATGATTTTCTGATACGGATATTTTCCTCTGATGACGCAGTCTTTCATTAGTGCCTCTGCAACTGATTTCCCAAATTGATAACGCGCAAGTGAGCAGATGTTTTCATAGGTCCGTCTTGAAGCCTCAACGCGGGGATATTGTTGCGTTGTTTGTTGTAACACACTGGATAATGCAGCAAGTGATTCATCTGAAGTTGGTGAATCCCTACAGGTTATATGAGGGTTTTTCAGAAGATCATCTACAAATGCTTGTATTGAGGGAGGGATATGCATAATTGTCGCATCATACGTGTTGTTCTGCAGGTATTGCTGGAGTAGTACTCGCATCATTTTCTTTTCATCTTCATCCCAATGACCGGTCACTGCGATATCATACGCAGATGCAGGGTAGGTCAGCTCAAGTTCCCGGGGCACCAGTCCTAAAGGGGAGGTGAGTATTAGCTCGTGGATGACCCATTGGTTTTCTGCCGATTGAATTGCCTCTCTGAAGAGTTTGTGGGATTTTGAAAACGAGTACGGTTTTTTTGCTGAACAGGGGAGCAGAAGCAGAATATGCGTACTTGGAGGTTTTTCGTATCTGTGGATAACGCGATGTTGGAACCGTTGGATCTCTGGCCGTGCCAGTGCATCTTTAGTGGTTGCGATCAACGGTTGTTTTCGAATAATTGGTGTTCGTTCCTCTAAAAACTGATTATGATTGAGATCAAGGACTCTTAACAATGCGGCAAGGTGTGGATTGGTTCTTACCCGTATCTCCACAAGTTCCCGTAACGAACCAGCATTAATTGCGTTCCTCACCAGTTTCAGTTCATAAAAAAGCATATAATAATTATGCTCCAGGATGTCTTCATATCTCATCATGGAGGCATCTTTAGTGTTTATACAGGAGGGGCAGCCGCAGGGAAGTTCCGGGAGTTGATTTTTTCTGAAAAAACCTGTTGGAACGACCAAGGTATCGTTTCTAGCTGCCATGCATGCGGAAAAAGAATCAAAAAAGTCAATACCTAGATACGTAAGAAATGCAAGAGATGTCGGGTCGCCGACACAAGGCAGATAGAGCAGTTTTTGGTACCCGATTTTCTGTCGTAAATCCGTTATGAAATCAACGAAATATGATTGTTGAGAAAACAGCTGAGTCGCGTTTGAAACGATAAAAAGGTCTGCATCGTTGCAGTTCACCAGTTCTGATGTCAGTTCTTTTTTTGCAGGGATGACACAACACTCGTTATTTTTATTCTGAGGACCAGCGCTGAGATGTAAACCCTTGGAAACGTCCTTTGGATAGATCAGGTAATTCTCCAAAGACACGTTTTTCTGTGTCTTTTTTTTTACTGCTGAAAAGATGCTTTCTGCGATTCGCACCGTAGGTTTTTTGGTTTTCACATCTTCGTATGTAAGCAGGATGTCGGAAAAGTCAGGTGCTCTGCATCGAGACGTTTGAAGAAAAAGTATGTTTGGAGTCACAATAGTCTGTTTATTGATTGTAAGCTGTCCGATTCGGGCAGGTCCGTCTCTAGTATTCACGCGAAAATCCATCGGCTACTGATAATATGTCCTCTTTAAGAACATTTAGATATCATATTAGTGCCGGAAGTATCGCTGACCGGTAAACACCATAGCAATCCCATGTTCGTTTGCTGCTTGAATCACTTCCTTATCACGAATTGAGCCGCCAGGCTGAATAATGGCTTTAACTCCTGCGTTTACTGCGACATCAACAGCATCCCTGAAGGGGAAGAACGCATCGCTAGCCATGATAGATCCTTTGATCTGGTCCTTGCCCTTGTGAGTCGCAATCCATGCTGCATCAACACGGGAGGTTTGACCACCACCAATACCTACGGTCCGTGTGTTTTTGACGAACACAACGGAGTTAGATTTTATATGTTTGACGCATTTCACTGCAAAATCCATGGAACAAAGGTCCTCTTTTGTCGGCTTGGTCTTCGACACAATCTTCCATGTGCTTTTATCAGCAAACCAGACATCTCTTTCCTGTATAAGGTATCCCCCGACGACGCTTCTGATATCCAGGCCTTTTCTCTTCATTTGCTTTTCAAGTCCACTCAGTTCAAGTAAACGAAGGTTTTTCTTCTCGCTAAAAATCTCTTGAACGTCTTTTCCAAAGCGTGGCGCCACAATCACCTCAAGGTAATACTTGGTGAGCTCCTGTGCGACGTCTTTTTGTAGCTCTCTGTTAAAGGCGACGATACCACCGTAAGGAGAATAAATATCGGTTGCGTACGCATCATTCCAAGCATGCAGCAAGCTTTGTGCCGTCGCAATACCACAGGGGGTCGCATGTTTGATAATTACACAGGATGCTTCTTTGAATTCCTTTATGCATTCAACGGCGCAGTTCGCATCAAGGATGTTGTTGAACGAAAGTTCCTTTCCTTGCAGTTGTTTTGAATTCGAGATACAGGGTTCTTCAGAAGAGGGAAGTGCTGTATAAAACGCGCCTTTCTGATGCGGGTTTTCTCCATATCGCATCTCCTGGATTTTCCGCATGGTGATCGTGAAATCATCTGGTAAAAGCTCATCGATCCATCGATTTCTCAGGTAGTGCGCAATGATCGTATCGTATTGTGCCGTATGAGCATACGCTTGAATCGCTAACAGTTCACGATACTTTTGCGATATCCCTTTTTTTGATTTGAGAGCAGCGAGTATCTCCGGGTATTGCTTTGGGTCTGTGGCGACGACAACGTCTTTATAATTCTTTGCCGCTGCTCTGATTAGTGTTGGTCCACCGATATCAATGTTTTCGATGACTTCTTCGATACTGACCATGGATTTTTGTATGGTTTGCTCAAAGGGATAGAGGTTACAGATTACAAAATCAATCAGGTTGATGTTATGGTCTTTGATGGTTTTTTGGTGTTTTTTGTTGTCTCGGCAAGCAAGAATTCCTGCATGGATAATCGGATGAAGGGTTTTTACCCTGCCGTCGAGCATTTCAGGAAACCCAGTAACATCTGATACCTCGGTGTAAGGGATTCCTGCTTTTTGTAAAAAGGAAGCGGTGCCACCTGTAGTAAGAATGTGTAACCCCATGTTTGATAGTTCTTTTGAAAAATCAATGATGCCTTCTTTATCGTAGACACTTATCAGTGCGTATCGATGTTCCATTACTCTTACCCAGTAAGGATAGGAGCGAAGCTCATAAACATTTGGGTGTCCTCCAGTAGTTCCGAAAGTAGGATATGGAGAACGTTTGGATGGACAAAAATAGCTCTACAGGGTTGATTTTCAATCAATTCAAACGGTAAAATGATGGTTTTACAGAGTAAAAACCCGATTCAAAACAAAAAAATACAAGATAAAAAATTATTCGCTACTAAGCACAATTGCAAAAATCAAATCCTGAAAGACAATAATTCATTCTATCCTCCTCCAGGATCAATCGTATACAATACAGTTCCAAAATATTTTGATGTAACTAGATGATTTTCTTTTACGACTCCAAATAAAGCAAGCCAAACAAGAATATCTGCAAGAATCCAAAGATTATAGAGTAACACTGAAAACATGAAATAAAACAATCTGATAAAATAGTTTTTTGAGGTTGTCTTCGGAAGATAGGAATGCTTCTTTACCCGATAGCTTGTTTCGATTCCCCAACGTTTCCCGTAAAGAAGAAATAACCGTTCAGCTAAGCTAACATCGTTCTCCTCAAACTTTTCGTTTGTGGCAAACGCTCGTTTCACCATCGTTCCATTGTTATCTTCCTCTTCAACAATCACCAAATTGAATGTGACATCTTTCATCTCAAAATCCGTGATGATACTTGGTGCAGAAGTAATCTCAAGCATATTTTTTACTGTGGAAATCTTTGTTGCTGGCATTAAATATTTCAGATGTAGACTGTTGAATACTTTGATTGAATAGGAATCACAAAATCCACGATCAACATACACCCTTCGTATCTTGAGCCGCTCTAAAGCATAACTCAATAGCCTTCTGAGAACATCTTCTTTGGTGTCAAACGGACCCACTGGTAACGCAAGCAATGTAAATCGTTTTCCTGATTCTACGATGTTTATAGTGGCGAACTTGTAGCATTTTGATGTACCGCGTTCTGGTTCTTTCCCGACAACCATTGGGGCGCCACGATCACCGTAGAAGTACCATTCCGTAAAATCAATGGCGACATCGTAGTGTTTTCTGATATCAAACAGATTGATTTTTCTGGTCGTCTCCCATACAATCTCAAACAATGTGGTGAACATTCGATGGAGGTCTTTGGTATCTGTGTAACTCTTTAGATGATACAATAATGTGTCAGCATCTGGATTGTCCTGTCCTCGAAGCTCTTTGTAGGTTTTCGATCCATTTTCTGCGAAATCTTTAGTCATCCCCATATGGATTAAAAGGTTGATGAACTGAGTTTTCTTGTAGAGTGTATTGTTTTTCAGATTCAAATTGATAAATGGTGCAAACCGTTTCTTGAACAATCTGCAGATCTCTTTGGTTTTATCGTTTTTCTGGTAAAATTGATTTCGTTCTTTAGTTTCCTTTTCCACTTTCTCAGATATCAATGTTTTGACATCAAGGAGTATGCCAAATTTTTCTGATATTTCTTCAATTTTGTTTACTATAAAATCTATGATTTCATTGATTTGTTCATCGAGGATATGGTTCACAAAATAACCTATCTGTGTTCGATCAGGGGTTTCGGTGAAACCAAGTTTGAACTTCTCAGAAGGATTTCTTCTCAGATATTTTGTGAGCTTTGTATGAAACTTTATTCCCTTTAATTTCTGGAACAAAACAAGTTTGAAGAGTGATTCATAAGGGAATTTGATTTTTCGGTATTTACTTGTTTGAAAAAGTGTTACATCGAATGCCTTCAGGAAATCTGCTATTTTGATATTTTTTTGTTCTTTGAACTTCTCGAAGTTTTTATAAATCTCCTGTTCCATGGTTTCCTTGGAGATATGTTTCCTTACTGGCATCCATGATTTCCTGCCAAAGGGGTGCTCGTAACTTCCCCTGGCTATTACTATTGATAATATACCAATAGTAATATACTTTAAATATCTTATGAGCAATAGTTATATACTAGTAGTAATATAGTTCTGTTCAATGGCAAAAGTCATGCTAGAAGGGTATAAATGCGAGCGATGTGGACATACGTGGATAGCACGAAACAAAGAAGTATATCCTAACGTTTGCCCAAAATGTAAAAGTCCTTATTGGGATAAACCACGGAAAAAAAATTAGAGATATTTTCATCTAAAATTTTCGTTGCATAAAGGCAATGACTTATTGATAGCTTAGTTTGATGAGATAAAGCATAAAATATTTTTACAAACATGACCTGTTTTTTTTTTCGGGAAACGCTGATATGATCTAGTGGTTATGATGGTGTCCTTATCGCCAAGTTTTTCGACGAGAAAATCGACGAATATTTCGACGAAAAATTCAACGATATTTTTCCACGGACTCTTTCTCTTTTCTTTTTCAGATTAGATGGCTAA
>DQIQ01000058.1 GCA_003942085.1 Thermoplasmata archaeon
TATGAAAAGGTCTTGAGATACGGTTCATTTCCCCTTTAATAGAATAACAAGGAATCGTTTCTCTGTTATTCCTAATTATTACATAAATTACCCATTTAAAACTAATACTAGGCTCGTCATGCTGACCAATTATTTCTTCTATACCTACAAGTTCGAATTGTGGTGTTTCTGTCTTTAAAACAGGAAGGGCGTGATTGAATGTATTAGTGGCTTGTATGCATGGTGCATACATAATCGCAACGAACCAGAGAATGATTCCAATCGCCAAAGCTTTCATTAATGGAGGATATTTTTTCATCTGATTTCCTTCCTTATTATTTCATACTTTCTTTGGTTGATTATTGCTTTATTCGATAATTTGATTATATTCCAGATAAATATGTCCAATGAAATCTGGTCTTTGTGATGCAGCGACAATGACATCGATATCCCCATCTGCATCAAAATCAGCGGATGCAAGACCCCAGCTAAAACTCCCGAAATCATAAACCACCCCACGGGTAGAGAATTTTCCGGTTCCATCGTTATCGTAGAATTCCACTTTGCCGCTGTTGTCCCCAACGAGCAGCTCGATGTCTCCGTCATTATCGTAATCAGCGGAGGTGACTTTCTGGCAAATCCGATCTATTCCTATCAGGTTTCTGAATGGTAGCCAATAACCAAGAATTATATTCCCACCAAAAAAGAAACCTAATCCTCGTTTTATAATAATGGTTTCATTCCCAAAATTATTGTTCCCATCGTTGAATAACATGCTCACCTCCCCAATCGCGTTAAAAGGAATTCTTCTGTGCCACTTAATGAGATCATGTGAGAACATTATATCAATATCACCATCGTTATCATAGTCACCCGAATCCAAACCCCTAATATAATTTGAAGAAAAAGTAAAAATGTCATGTTGGGTAAACTCGGCGTTTCCATTATTATAGAAGATAGAAATTGTTGCATGAGTAAATGGGCTATCTGCCCAAGAGGCCGCAAAATCCATGTTTCCATCTTTGTTGAAATCTGCTGAAGTCAATCCCCAGGCGGTCTGTGGGAAGTCCTTGATTTCCTTTATATTAAAAGCAATTGATTGATTGGTACAATTATTAATGAAAAGCCTCACGACACCCTGGACTCCACCAGTGATGAAATCTTCTTTTCCATCGTTATTGTAATCTGCTGAGGTCAATCCTCCGCGGTAGAGATCGTCAGCGAACCCATCTGGATTGTCGGGGAGTCTATAGATGAAGTATGGTTCGTAAAATGTCTGATTGATTTTCTTTAAAAGATAAACATTATTTACTGTGCCAGCGATAAAATCTGTGTCGTTGTCGTTATCGTAATCACAGATGGTTAAACTTGCACTTAAAATTATCGACATGTTAGTAATTATTGTTCCCGGTCCTTTTTTAAAACAGGGGTTAATAAAGTTGGAGAATGCCATTCCTGGTTTTCCTACGTAATTTATGTCCTTAGACCTACTATCTTTATTGATGATGTTGGCATTGATAGTTGGAGCAACTGCAAGTCCAACGAACAAGAGAATGATTCCAATCGCCAAGCATTTTCTTTTCATTGATTTTCCTCTGCTAAGCACAAATAATTATGGGACCAACATCCAGGTCCAGTTGTAGGATGTGTTTCAAGGTATAAACCTATTAACATCAGGAGTATCATGAATGGTAACGTAATAATATAATATGGTATGCATCCAAGAAACCAAATACAAATCGTATTCAAACCAGATGATGTAATATCTCGATTATTCTTATTTATAAAAGAATTAATGATTGTTTCTCGTTTTGTTTTCAACACATAGAGTGTTTTTACAATATCATTAAGGTTGGCATCTCTTAATGACTTGTCTTGTCTTATTCCTTGGATACAGAATTCTGTGAATCGTTCAAATGTCTTATTATCCATTTTGCTGATGATTTCTATTGCTGTTTTCATTAATGCATTATTATTATCTCTGATTGGAAACTGTAAAAGGTTTTCTTTTCCCATTCCAAGATACCGAGATGTGATACTATTAGTTTGTTGATTCGTTGCTCTCTGAGTCCTTGTCTGGAACAAAGGAGAATCATTCACGGTTGATTTCACCGATTGATACCCAACCACATTACTCAACGAACTCAGAACCAGAAGAACCACAGCACAGATACTGACTCCAATCAGATACTTCTTATCCACTTACTTTCCCCCTTTCTGCTGTTTAATAACACTCTTCTCCTATAATAATGTTATTAGTTCACTGGATGCCTAGGTGACAGGAAACGTTTTTGAATTCAGACAAAACGCGAAAAGAGGGGATCCTTCACTTTATTTTCATTTATTTTTTCATCAACAGCAAGGTCAGAGATACAAATTTTTGCATTCTGTTCACTTTGGGGGATCGTTGTAAGATGAGTTGTATCGTTAGGGAAAAGCCAAACGTAAACACACAGTATTTAAAGGTTGTAAGAGATAATTGGTTATAGGAACTATGGCAAAGATCACGTTGGACCGCGAGACATTCAAAGCACTAGCCTCAGACACAAGGCTTGACCTTCTCAAGACGCTTGATGGGAAGAACATGGGGCTCAATGAGATTGCGAAGATTTCAAACCTGAACAAGGCGACGTTGCATGAGCATCTGACAAAACTGCATGAGGCCGGGTTGATTAAAAGGACTGAGCGCGATGGTCATAAGTGGGTGTATTACAAACTGACCTGGAAGGGTGAAAGCCTGCTGCATCCGGAGAACACCAAGATCGTGGTGTTGTTTGCAACAACGTTTGTTGCGCTTTGGGTCGGTATCGTCCAGTTGATCTGGTATATCAAGGGCACTGTGACCGAATTTGGGATTTATAATAAGGGTGATGAGGTCATGCTGTCCAGTAAAGGCATGATCGATAACAGCGTTTTTCTTCAGGGTGCGAATGGGTTGAATGAATCGTTAAGGGTTCCTCCTGGACTGCCTGATTCCTTTCAGACTTTCTTGATAAAAACAAAAATGGCGTTTGCCCAAAATAGTCCTCCTGGAAATAATTTTCCAGTCGGTGAGAGTAGTTCTGTTCCTGGGTCGTTGACCGCTGGCGATGGTGGTCGTTTTGTAATCGATCAGTCGCAGGGTGTGATCCAGGCGGTGTATCAAAATCCGACGTATCTGTACATCGCGGTCGGCTGTTTTATTCTCTTCACCGTCGTTCTGAGTATCGCGGTGTGGCGGCTTTGGGAGAATAGAACTCCTAAGATATAGAAAAGAGAAATCCTCTTATTTTTTATTCTGCCAGTGTGGTATTCCGTTTGCTTTTTTCCCCATCAGACTCGAAGAAATCGAGTAGTGTTTTTTGCATGTGCATTCACCCCGTGATAATGATATGCGATGGGATGTTATATTCTTTGCGTTGGGTGATGAGTGGTTGTTATTTTTTCAGCAAAACTATAAATAGATGCAATGACAAATAATATCATGATATAATTTATCATTATGGGACTGAAGGGGCAAAACAGAACTATGACAAAAAAATCCCACACACACGAATCTCTTTTTTCTTTGAAGGTGGCTGGGCGATAATCATGACTGCCGTAACCTTCGCACTGATAGGGTTTGTGGCAGGGCTGTTCACCATGGCGATGATCAGTTTATACAAATATGTCTTCAAAATAATGGGAAGATAAAAAGAAAAAAAAAATTTTATGGTGCTGATATCTACTCGTACGGCGCTGCTTCTTTGAGAAGGTCAACTTGGGAGATGATCATCCGTCGGCAACAGTACCGCTCGGCACCAAGAGAATCAAGAATCTCCTCCGGGGTCTCTTTCGGTTTTTCGCCAGCAGCAACTGCTTTCTGGTAGACCTCGGATCGTTTCTTGTATTCGTCGTAAAGAGCAGAGATCACTTTTCCGCAGGTAAAACATCGAATAGGGATAATCACAACATCACCTGTACGATTTTTGCCTCTTCTTTCGAGCACCACGCCCGAGAGGCTTTTTACTTTCTTTAATCCGTGAATCACTCACGAGTAAATCTCTATCATACCCAAGGAACGTCAGACGCAGCGCAGGGTCGCCGGTGTACTCCACCAGACCTTTTGCTATAGCGGTTCTTATTGCGTTTGCCTGGCTCATGAATCCGCCGCCGCTCACGTTGACGTCGATATCAACGGTGCTGGCATGATGATCAGCAAGTTTCAGCGGCTCCATGATCTTCCAGCGGGCGATCGCCGGCTCATAAAACTCAACAGGCATATTGTTGATGCGGACGCGGCCAGCACCTTTTGCCACGGTTGCTTTTGCTATCGAGGTTTTTCGTTTTCCCGTGGTGTTGATGACTTTTTTGCTCATTTATTACACCTTTGCTCCTAAGAATTCGGCTATGTCATGGATCGTCATATAATTAGCTGGATGCTTTTCAGCAGCAGCGATCTTCTCACAGGGTTTTCCCTGGAACTCCTTTGGTATGCCGATATAGCATTTCAGTCTTTTATAGGCTGTTCTCCCATGTGGCTCCTGATAAGGGATCATCCCTCTGACACAGCGTTTCACGAGCCGATCAGGCATCCGCGGGTAGAACGGACCTTTCCGGTATGTTCCGACCTCTCGTTCGTGTTTATAATGCGCTTTGATCATGGCTTTCTTACCGGTGACGATCGCTTTGTCACTGTTAACGACTGCGATTTCTTCACCGTTCAGGAGACGCTTTGCTACTGCAGTACACAGTCGACCGAGTACTGCACCTTCTGCATCGATGATGGCAACCATAGTTATCCCAATATCCTAATATCTTTTCCTTTCGGATTGTGTTTCACAAGCTCTTCAATGGACAGTGACTTACCGCCTGCTTTCTTTATCTTCTCACTAGCTTTATCTGAAAAGGACCAGGCTGCAATGGAAACCTTTTTTGTTAACTTTCCCATGGAGAGTACTTTTCCAGGGATGAGTGCGGTTTCTTTCTCATGAATGTATCGATCGATACGGTTTAAATTGACCTCAGGCCAGTTCCGTAATGGTTTTTCTAATCGCTCTGCGATATCTTTCCAGATTGGTGCTTCGTTCTCATACGCGGTCTTTTTCAATCCCTCGATAAGTGCGATGAGCGCCGGGTTTGTCTTTTTTATATGTCGTGCCATAAGCTGGTTCCCCAGTGTTGATGGATGGTAGGAAAACAAAGTCATATTTATAAGTCTTATGGGAGCTTAAATGTCTTTTCGCTGGAACCTCCAGACTGCGAGGGCAAAAAACACGATGATCCATACCAGAAACACACCTAGCAGAAGGCCGGAGGAGTACCACGAAGGATTCGGTATAAGACCAGCTCCAGTGCTTGATTGGACCGCACCAATGGTGATGGTGATAAGCGCGGTGTACACGGAAATGGGATTGAACAGGTTCAGAAAATGGTACCAGTCAGGGACAACAAGCGTCGTTTGCATGGTTATCTCTGTAAAGTCTATGGTTGTTGCAAGCAGTCCGACAAACACGATCGGCAAAATGATCGTAAACAGGAACCACAGGAATATCGCACCGCCCAGCGCGGTCGATCGTTTTGAAAAAACCGTGGAGAAGAACAATGCCACGCTTAAAAAAACCAGTCCAAATATCATGGTAATCCCGATGAAGGCCAGATACTCAAGATAGTTAACATTGGCGACGTTGAGGGCTATCACTAGTCCAGCGACGCCATAGCCGGCAAGGATGGTGAGGCACAGGACTGCCCCGAGGCCAAGAAATTTTCCTACCGTGATTTCAAATCGGGTTGCTGACAGTGAGAGCAGCGCGCTCATCGAGCCGCGCTCTATTTCCCCAATGATGGTTGCGTAGCCAAGCATGAATGCGACAATAGAGATCAGATAAGCACCCAGCTGGGTCATCCCTGAAATCGTGTTGCCCAGGTTCTGCCATCCACTGCTTCCCAGGGAGCCGAAATAAGAAACAACAAGAGTGAGCAGGGCGAACATCACCGAGACCAGGATGATCCATTTGTTCCTGATGTTGTCCATGATTTCTTTTTTTGCGATGCTGAGAATAACGTTAGTCTGCATTTTTTATGCCTCCGTGTACCGCATGAAGACATCTTCAAGGGATGGTTCTTTTGATTGGATGTTTTGGATGTTTCCGCCTGCTGTGGAAATAGCCAGGATGACTTTTGCTTTCATGGCACCATCGCAGATGATCTCAAGGGTGTTTCCGTGGGTTTTCACACTGTCGACCCCGGGAAGTGTCTTTACTGCGTTTTCGACCTTTGTTGACATCGCATCTATCGTTACTGTTATCTGTGGTTTCAGGTTCAGCTTTTTGCTGAGTCCTTCGACCGTGTCTTGGGCGACAAGGACTCCTTTGTTGATGATGCCGACGCGGTCGCAGATCTCCTGGATTTCACTGAGGATATGGGAAGAGACAAAGATGGTGGTTCCTTTCTTTTTCATCTCAAGGATCTTATCTCGGATGAGAACGACGCCGCGGGGGTCAAGCCCGCCGCTGGGTTCATCAAGGATGAGGATCGGGGGGCTGCCGAGGATCGCGCGTGCCATGCCGAGTCGCTGGACCATTCCTTTTGAGAACTTCCCGACTCTTTTTTTGCCGGCGTCACCAAGCCCGAGCTCTTCGATAAGGTGGATGCATTCTTCTTTAGACGCGTGTTTTATCTCTGCATAAAAACTCAGGTTTTGCAGTGCGGTGAGATTGTCGTAGAATGAGACTTTCTCAGGCATATACCCGATATATTTCTTTGCTTCCTTCCCGTGTGTTTGAACGTTGATGCCGTTGATAGTGATGGTTCCGCTGTCTGCATGGGTCAGGTCAAGTATTGATTTGATGGTCGTGGTTTTCCCTGCGCCGTTTGGTCCGAGGAAACCGAAGATTTCTCCTTTTTTTACGCTGAAGGAGACGTTGTTAACTGCAGAAAAATGGTTGTAGGTTTTAATCAGTCCTTTGACGTCTATGGCGGTTGAGCTTGATGCCATGGTTCGTCCATTAATATCTTTAGGCACGGTAAACACTCCTTTTTGGTTGCATTGGGGGCAGGTTAGATTGATTTTTTCCCCAGGTTCTCCGGAGATAGTGATCGTGGTTTTACAGGTAGGACATTTAACAAGTTGTGTTGGCATAAGTTGGATGCTCCTTTGCGTTTTTGTCGTAATATCAGGGTGCTATTTAGGTTTATTGGCGGCATCCTTAGGATGGGGGTTTTTATGACCATCTATGAAGAGATATATTTTTATAGGAGTGAGCGATATTAAAAGTATTGATTTGGAAGGAGGCAAAAAATGAACCAAAAAAATATATTGAAACAAGCAGCTGTTTTGCTCCTTATAGCACTGATGGTTTTTTCATCTGGGGCTGTAGCAGCAAATACAATTACCCGTGATGTGAATGTCGCAACAAAAGAAGCAAACCAAAGCCCGGTTCCGCTGAGCCGTGAACTTATCTGGGATAATGTCATAGGCGTGCATGGGGCACTTGGTGGTATCATTGTTGCAACAGTAAGAGCGGAAGGAATTGCGTTCCCCGCCGACGATTTCAAGCTTACTGCAACAAAAGAAGTAAATAGCATCTTCTGGCAGGGAGGGTATTTCCAATGCCAGTTAGCGACAGGTCAACATGATTACAACTGGGACTGGCGTGTTATTTTCTGGTCTGATGATGGCACTGAAAACCATCCAGGCAGTGAGATTTACAACCAGACAATTCCTGACGCATCACTTGCCCGACAGTTCTGGTATAATTATACAAACCCGAATGGAAACACCTATTGGGTTGCGAACTACACTACTGATTTACCGGTACCAATCACCTTTGCCGCGAACACAAAATATTGGCTCACCATTCAAGCGATCCAGGGAAGTAATACCGCTCCACAGGGTTGCTGGGCTAGACACAATATTACAGTCGGTGGTATAAAACTGCATGAGGCTGAAATTAAAGCAGCATGGTGGTCTTATACTGATTGGACGAACATTTCCGTTCTTGTCACTGATGGACTTCCCCATGATTTGAACTACCAGCTTTTTGGTGGAGCAGCACAAGACACGACACCACCGGTGACGACCTGCACCTTAGCAGGAGATTTTGAAGGCGGCGTCTATGTCAGTGACGTGACGGTGACCTTGACTGCAACTGATGACATGTCTGGTGTGAACTACACGAAATACCGGGTCGACGAAGGCGCATGGATTATATACAGTGTACCTTTTGTTGTATCAGCCAATGGCGCACACACGGTGTCCTTTTACTCTGCTGATCTTGCAGGCAACATTGAAGATGAGAAAGACAGCACGTTCACCATTGAGCAAGAAGTAGCTCTAACGATAACGATAAAGGGTGGACTGGGTGTCTCTGCGACCATTAAGAACACCGGGACAACAGATCTGACTGATATCGACTGGACGATCGCCCTTGACGGGAAACTGATTTTCGTTGGAAAATCAAAAACCGGGACCATAGCAGCCTTAGCAGCTGGAGCAGAAGCCACAGTGAAAGACTTCGTTGTCGGCTTTGGTAAA
>DQIQ01000059.1 GCA_003942085.1 Thermoplasmata archaeon
GAGATCGAACAACTCAGGCAACGTTCTGAAACCATTGTTCAGCAAAACCCCATACCAATGCTGATGACGAACCCGGATTTTGTTATCATCGAAGCAAATACAGCCTATGGAAAAATGAGCGGTATACCCCGTGACAAAGTTATCGGAACAAGCCTCCGGGATGTAAAAATTCTTGAGCAGAAAGGAGACGGAGCAAAGGTCGCAATCGGTAAAAAACAGCGTGCTTTTGGGGAAGTTTCCGTCGAGCTTCCGAGTGGCACACACATTCTTGAGCAGTATGTGATGCCTATTGTAGATGCCAACAATGATCTTTTGCATCTCCTTTTTGTCTATAACGAGGTTACCGAACAACGTAAGAGCCAGCAGGAACTACTAAAAAAGATGGATGAGGTTGCCCTCCTCAAACTACGTTCTGATATAATCGTCAACCAGAACCCCATGCCAATTATGCTGATGAATACCCAGTTCAACATCATCATGGCAAACGATGCATACATTTCCCTGACTGGCATTGCCAGGGAACGGCTCTTAAAAATGAATGCCAAGGATTTCAAGATCCTCGAGCAGCACGGTGAAGGGCTTAAAAAAGTGATACAGGAGAAGAAGAGAAGCCTTGGGGAGATCAAAATTGAATTCCCCACCGGGGTGCATATTCTTAACCAGTACGGTATTCCGATGGTTGATCCGAAAGGAAATCTCCAGACTATCGTCTGTGTCTATAACGATATCACAACCCAGCGGGAACAGGAAATAAAGATTAAGGGCATGATGGACGAAGCACAGGCTAAAGCCGATCTCCTTACCGCGAGTGCATCGGAACTCCAGAAAGCACTTGCAAAGATTGCCATAGGTGATCTGACTGTCGAGGTGAGCATAGATGACGCCGATCCGCTCGTGAAACTCAAAGCAGATTTAAATTCCGCGGTCGTTTCGATACGAAGCGTCTTATCCGATCTGATGCAGGCAATGATCAAGCTTGATACCAATATTCAGGACACCATAAAAAGCACAGAAGAGATTGCAAAGGCAACAGAGCAGGTAGCTATCTCTTCCCAGAGAGCAGCTGACAATTCAAAAGTGCAGATTAATAATGTTGAAAAAATTTCAACGGATATATCCGATATATCTGCATCCATCCAGGAAATTGCAAGCTCTTCCCATGAGGTCATGACTCATGCAAATAAAGCATCAAAAGAAGGGGCACAGGCAGCAGAGATCGGAAAGATTGCAACAACAAAGATGCAGAATGTAGAGATGATCGCTAAGCAAAGTGTTGATAATATCACCGCATTGAACGAACAGATGCGTACGATCTCAAAAATAGTGGTAGTCATAACCGATATTGCCAACCAGACTAATCTTCTTGCCCTCAATGCCGCGATAGAGGCTGCCCGGGCTGGTGAACACGGGCGCGGTTTTGCTGTTGTGGCCGGAGAAGTCAAGAACCTGGCCGGGGAATCAAAAAAAGCGAGCAGCCAGATCGAGGCCCTCATCAAAACCATACAGGCAAAAAGTGACCAGACCACGACGTCCATGAAAAACTCGTTTGAAGAGATCAAGACGGGTATTGACAGTGTCAACAAAACCGTTGAGTCCCTGAACATGATCATCGCGGAAGCAAACATCGTAACTCTTGGTGTCAAGGATATCACCAAGGCAACTGAAGACCAGGCACAGGCAACCAACAAACTCTTAACAAATATCGAGTCCGTTTCATCACTTACCCAGGATAACCAGAAGAGGATGGAGGATATGGCGGCACTTGCAGAAGAGACCAGCGCTTCAACTGAAGAGATTGCAAGTGCTTCTGCAGAACTTGCAGAGATGGCAGATCACAACCGGAAAATGATGGAGAAATTCCAACTGAACTGATTTTTCCGGCGTTTCTTACATTTTCTCTCTCCTTTACTAAAAAGATTCCCTCATAACAGATCAAGCAAAGAGGAACAGGAATTCTGCAGGAATACGATGGATGATTTTGGATTACTGATTCGGTTCATCGAACATACCCTTGGCATCCGGTGTTCCAGTTACAAGGAGGACTATATCAAACGCCGCCTTCTCTCACGTATGCGTTCGACCAACTGCGTCACCTACCAGGATTATCTCAATTACCTGAAGGCAAATCCGGCAGAGCTGGAGAAGTTGCGTAATGCGCTGACCATCAATGTTACTGAATTTTTCCGGGATAGCGATGTTTACGAATTAATTAAAAAAGAGATCTTTTCTTCATTGATCCAGCAAAGAAAGCGGCTGCACATATGGTGCGCCGGGTGTTCAACCGGTGAAGAGCCTTATTCCCTCGCGATGATTCTTTCTGATCTTATTGCACAAAACCCCCTGATATCTGCCCAGATCTATGCTACAGATATCGACCAGGTCGTCCTTCAAAAAGCAAAGGAAGGTCTCTATCCTCCAAAAACGATGGTAAAATTATCTGAATCACAAATCCGCCGGCATTTTACAAAACTTCCGGATGGCAATTTCCAGGTAAAACCACACTTAAAAGAACTTATAAGGTTCCGCCCCCACGACCTGATGAGTGGTGTTCCGATTGCGCAAAGGCTTGACCTGATCACCTGCCGGAACGTTACCATTTATTTCAACGAGCAACAGAAGGGCAGCCTGGCCAGGATGTTTCACGGGGCACTTGGATCCCGCGGTTTCTATATCATGGGAAAGACGGAATATCTTGGACGAACGCTTGAGAACCTGTTCGAACCCTATAATTCACTCCAGAAAGTCTTTATCAAAAAAGATTAAAAACAGGTTTCTTTTAAGTATCACCGGGTTCTTTTGCTGTCATCGTCAGACTGCCCCCGCTCAAAACCCTGAACAAGGTTTCGCTGAATCTCTTTTCTTGAGTCGCGGAGTTTCATCTGGTTATACAGGGCAAAGAAATTGATCCCGACGATTACAATAACTAAAAACAGGCTCACCCAGAGCATCACTCCCTGAACGGAAAGAAAGGTTGCCCAGAGCAGTCCGACAAACGAGATCAGGTAAAACATTATCCATGTCCGGATATTGGGGAGATCCATTCAATCTCACTTTGATCGATCAGATGATAAAATATCCTTTGGAAGTGCAGGAGAATAATTTTAGAGAAATATAAAAAATTTGGATAAAATACAAGATTACCAATTCACCATATCTCTGTGGACTTTTCCTTCAGCTTGCTCCTGCTACTATATCAATTCTTCATAAAAATGAGGAAAAATCCCCAATTCTAAAAACCTGTTACCTGCCGCCTCTTTTTAAATCAGCCTGCATATCAAAAATTATTTCGAGTTCTAGGGATTTGCCATATGCTTCGTTTGCCTCGGCAGTTCTTCCAAGTTCATCGAGGCTCACACCCTTGATATACCAGGCAGAGGCATCATTCCCGTTCAGGGCCAGTGCACGTGTGCAGGAATGTACTGCATCTTCAAATCGCCCGAGATTATAGAGTGAATATCCCTTTTTAGACCATGCATCAGCGTAATTCTGGTTGAGTGAAAGAGCGTGTTCGCAGTCTTTTAACGCGTCTTCGTTTCTCCCGATCTCAATATATGTTGCTGCCCGGAGACACCATACTTCAGGATTGGAAGGGTCGAGTTCCAGCGCTTTTTCATAATATGCCAGCGCTTCCCGGTATTTTGTACGGGTAGAATATGCACGCCCTTTCTTTATTAGCTGTTCCACATCTTTTGTTGTCACGGACATCTACCCTATAATCCAGCATCCGGGCTATTCATGGGTATCCTATGTCCCCATCGAATGAGGATTTTTCAATCAGGTCCCCAAAGATCTTTTTTAACGCCCCAAATTCATATTCTGCTTTTTTTCCCTGTGCATCCTGCAGGTGTTTTGTTGTTTCCCAGACAAACCAGCCCTGCATTGACATATATGAGATAAAATGGTTGGTCATATTCACACCAATCTGGTAGATATCATGGAAACAATCAAGGCAGGGTTCTGCATTCCAGTCAATGTTCTGCAGGTGCTTTTCCATAATGTCTAACATGGCATCGCCAAATATTTTTGACTGGTACCATGAGGTTTGGGTCCAGCGTGTGGTAAGCATCTCTTTTACTTCGAGGTGATTGAATTTTTTCATCTGGGGGATATTGATGACCGGCATCAGTTCATCTGCCGGCAGGATTCTTGCCAGGTACAGGTCGCGGGCATAAAACATGGATTTGCTGAGTACAAAATAACGTCGTGGAATGATATCTTCAAATTCCATCATACTATCCATGTCCATTTTCCCCTCTTTCATAAGATAGTAGAGCTGGGTTTTTCGAATCTGCGGAATGCGGTGATAGACAATGGCATTGGCGATCGGGTTCCAGGGAAATTCGTTGATATCATTATTAAAATTGGTATAGAGAATATTGAGCATCCGGATGAATTTTTGGACGGGGAGTTTCTTTGCTTTTTTAGCTTCGTCTTTGAGTGCATCGATATAGATCTGGTGGATACCCTTGTACACTGAATCTCCCGTAAAAGAACAGACAAGGTACCGGGATTTTTTTGCTGCCGCTCCCCTGATGAGAAGGTTAACACAATGCCGGGCGATGATAAAATCTTTTAACAGGCCGGTATAGTGAGGGGGGAAAAGAATGATATTTTTTTCGATATTGTAGGTATATACATCCACCAGCGTCCCGTTCTGGTCTGCTTCAGGATTACGGAGGAGGGCAATTTCTGTGTCCAGGAGTTCTTCAGTCTGGTTGACAAAGAGCCGTATTGGTCTGGACAAGGGCATGTCAGTCTTCATTATACCCCAAACAAAAACCGTTCGCTCGTATACGCAAAGGTTCTTTCTTGTTCAAGGTGCGGTATGCAACCTGATATACCTGATGAATCATACGGGGCCAGAAGAGACTATGATCTGCCAGTCGGCTGTTTTTTTAGCCTGCTGGAACAATCGGAATAAAAGATCGCTTGACGATTTTGTCAATGTGGGATCACACATCACAGGACATTACCCGCAGACTTCTCTTTTTTGCTTTACACCGTGCAGGGATCCCACAAAAATCCATTCAATAAATTTATCTGTTTGACATCGTAACAGTCAATGAGATTGTTATGGTTGACATGCTTACCGATGTGTTAATTTACATCAATATCGGCATTATTACGTTTGCCATCGGAACAATTCTCGGTTACCAGCTCCTGATGATGTATTATAATCGCAGGTTCATGGAAATCGCCCAGCAATGTTCCGATGCCGAATCTGTGGTACCTATTATTGACGAACTTGCCCGGGAGACATAACTACGGAGTAAAGGACTATGGTTGACCCGCTAAATTATTTCCTGATCAGTGTCACGTGCTTTTGCTTCGGGCTGATTGTCAGTTTCCAGATGGCACATATCAGTTATTGCCGCACGCTTACCCGCCTCGTAAGACGATCAATATCCACAAAAACAATCGCTCCAGTCCTTGTAGAATTTGAAGAGCGAAAACTGAAAAAGTAATTTTTTTGGGGGAAGGTCAAATTCTTGCGACTAATAATCTTGTAATTGTTAAACGTAACTTGTTCACTCAGACGCTCCTGGGGACTACGCCTTTGGCTCGTCCCCGCCGCTGTGGCGACCCTACAATGCGTAAGAACGGACGCAGTTAACTAACGCCGAATTCAAGTTACCTTACATCAAGGATTCACTTTTTAAAAATGATTCTGGTTATCTGATTATTCATTTTGCACCCTCGTACCTTTTAAAAAAAGTTGGTAGTTAAAATGACACTATACCCTTTTTTTGGTAGTGTAATTTTTATCAGTGTTATTTACCTGTATTTTTTTGATGTATCCGGTTATCGGATTTATCCCTGTATTCCGATATTGTAGAGATTTACTGCTTTTTTGATTTTTCCCTCTTTTCGTTCACGCAATAAAGGGGAGAGATATAATGAGGATCATGCTCACTCATCGGCGGTGTAGTAATAATACTCGCCGGATGCTTTCTGTTCACGGTCAAGGAAAGATCCGGGTTTATTGATCCTTGGTCTTCCGCTCTGGTCACGGCGGAAGGTCACGTCAAGTGCCTCAAGAAAGCGGTTCATGCCTTCCCGCATCTTAAACGGTCCGGCAGCTGTCCCCTGCCTGCCAGGTTCGCCTTCAAAGACAAGGATTCTCTCGCTGATCATGTCGATTAAGTAAATATCATGATCAATCACCATGATGCCGACTTTTTTGCCCTCTGCGTGGTGTTTGATCATACTGGTGACTTTCACCCGCTGCTCAACGTCAAGGTGAGCACTGGGTTCGTCAAGGATGTAGAGATCAGCCTCCCGTGAGAGACATCCTGCAATTGCAACCCGCTGGAGTTCTCCACCACTTAAGGAATCAACGGGGGACTGCAGGATTACTTCCAAAGAGAGCGATTCAATGATCTCATGCTGGTAGAGCGAAGAATCAAACTTTGTTGTACGCTGGCGGAGATACATTTCGACAGTATCGGAAGTATCTGCCCTGATATACTGGGGTTTATACGAAATCTTCAGGGCTGTTTCAATGTTCCCGCTTGTAGGTGTTTCTACACCCGCGAGAAGTTTTGCAAACGTGCTCTTGCCTATACCATTTGCCCCGACGACACCGAGCACCTCGCCTGCCTTAATCGTTCCTCCGTTCACCGTCAAGTGAAAGGTTTCATAATTCTTGGTCATTTCGGGGATCAAAAACATGTCTTCGCGGTCTGAACCAAGATCGTGAGCCCGTTTTTCAAAAACTACCTGTGTATCGCGGAAACGGACGTTTTCTTCTACCAAAAATCCTTCAAGATACTGGTTGATCCCGACACGAACCCCTTTGGGACGGGTGATAATACCAAAGACTGCCGGCTTGCCATAGCCAACATGCACTGTATCTGCGAGCATGTCAAGAATCGCAAGGTCGTGCTCAACAATCATCACAGGACGACGCATCGCAAGGTCCCGAATAAGTTTTGCTGCAGCAATTCTCTGGTAAATATCCAGAAATGGGGTAATTTCATCAAGGAAATAGAGGTCTGCATCACGGGCAAGGCATGCGGCAATCGCAACTCTCTGGAGTTCACCCCCGCTCAGCGTACTGATGTCATGATCGAGAATTTCCTTGAGCTTCAATACCGGAAGGATCTCCTCAAGCTTATTGCGTTCATCGGTAGTCTTTAACAACGCCCCGACTGAGCCGGAAAAAACATTGGGGATAAAATCGATGTACTGCGGTTTTGATGCAATTTTTATGCTCTTTTTTGAAACTGTCTGGAGATAATCAAAGAGCTCGGTACCTGCATACCGTTTGAAGATCTCTTCCCAGGAAACTTCGAGATCGAAGTTCCCGAGATTGGGGCGCATCTGCCCGGCAAGGATCTTGACAGCCGTGCTTTTACCAATACCATTAGCCCCCAGTATCCCCGTTACTTTTCCTTCAACAGGTATGGGAAGACCATACAGGGCAAACCCGTTCCTGCCATACCGGTGCGTGGGGTGCTCGAGTTCTTCTGGCAGGCTTACAATATCAATCGCATCGAAGGGACACTTCTTGATGCAGATACCGCACCCGACACAGAGCTCTTCTGATATCAGGGCCTTGCCATCTTCACCGATGACAACGGTTTCATCCCCGGTCCTGACTCTGGGGCAGTAGAGTATACATTCAGTGCCACACTTTTTTGCATGGCACCGGTCTTTGTGAACAATCGCTATTCTCATCGTGGATCACAAAAGAGGATTATCAGTTCAGGGCCGGTGGTAACGAGGTCAACAGGATCGTCCATGTCATGAACCAGAAGGCAAATGTCATGAACCCCTGGTAGAGCCAGTCTTTTCCACCCATTTTTGTGGAACCCATGCCAAGAAGGATGAATATGTGCTTCTGGATTACGATACAGGCAAGCATCAGCATGAAGGCAAGAAGTCCCGAATCTTTTGAAAAGGATGTGCTGAGGTAATATGACAGCACTCCGACGAAAATTCCTAATATGCTTGCAATGAGCGTCCGCTTGATACGGGCAATATGCTCGGCCTGTTTATCTGCCCTGGTCTTCTCTTTTTTTGTCTGGGCAGGTTTTTCTTCGATTGTAATTTCACTCATCGCTCTTCACCAGTAGTCTTATTTTTTAGTGTCCAATCCATATGTAATTTGGTCTGGTACATAAAAGGAAATATTCAGTAATATACAGTATTTTACTATTATAGAATTATTGGATTCTTTTGTTGTTTCTCAATAGTATTTGGAGAGTGAGGTTAATAAGCGTAATACCTTCATACCGGGACCAAAAAAA
>DQIQ01000060.1 GCA_003942085.1 Thermoplasmata archaeon
TTTCTTTGAAAACAACCTTGATTTTGTCTGAATAAATAAATGGTTCTTCTTCTAAGACCATATTATCGGCTTGGGTCAACCCTGTTTTTACTACTCTGTTGGTCCTTGGTAGGAACTTTCGGAACTACTGCCTAGATAGGAACGTTTATATAGAAGTGTCTACATGCTGTTTTGCTTTTAACAGAAATAAATGGAGGCAAATATTATGATGGCTGGAGGACAGCAACCAATTATCATCCTTAAAGAAGGAACGAAGCGAGAAAAAGGAAAAGGCGCACAACTCAACAACATCATGGCAGCACGAGCGATCTCTGATGCAGTGAAATCAACACTTGGTCCAAAAGGTATGGACAAGATGCTGGTCGACTCCATGGGTGATGTCGTCATCACCAACGATGGAGCAACCATTTTAAAAGAAATCGACGTGGAACACCCAGCAGCAAAAATGATTGTTGAAGTCGCCAAATCACAAGATGAAGAATGCGGTGACGGAACAACATCCGCAGTCATTCTCACCGGTGAGCTGCTCAAATACGCAGGTGAGCTCATCGAACAGAACATTCATCCAACCGTTATCTGCACAGGATACAAACTTGCAGCAACCAAAGCGATTGCTGAGCTCAACAAAATGGCGATCCCGATAAAAGCAGGCGACAAGAAAACATTGAAAAACATCGCGATGACCTCAATGGCAAGTAAAGGTGCCAGTGCAGAAAAGGACATTCTTGCTGATGTCGTAGTTGATGCAATCACCAGTGTCGCTGAACAAATCGGTGATAAGACCATTGTGGATATGGACAACATCCAGATTCAGAAGAAACACGGTGGCAGCATCCATGATACTCGAATCATAAAAGGAATCATCCTGGACAAAGAACGCGTCCATGAAGGTATGCCTAAACACCTGAAAAACGCAAAAATCGCTCTGGTGAACGCAGCGTTAGAAATAAAGAAGACAGAGGTTGACGCACGCATTCAGATCCAAGACCCAACCCAACTGCAAGCGTTCCTCGATGAAGAGGAATCCATGCTGAAAAAAATGGTTGAGAAAGTCAAAAGAAGCGGAGCAAACGTCCTTATCTGCCAAAAAGGCATCGATGACCTCGCACAACATTTCCTCTCCAAAGAAGGCATCTACGCGGTCAGACGAGCAAAGAAAAGCGATATGGATAAACTCGCAAAGGCAACCGGTTCCATCGTCGTTGCAAACCTAGATGAGCTCTCACCGAAAGACCTCGGATTTGCAGGAAATGTCGAGGAGCAAAAGATCGGCGATGACAAGATGACGTTTGTCACAGACTGCAAGAACCCAAAGGCAGTTTCCATCCTCATACGCGGTAGCACCGAGCATGTTGTTGATGAACTTGATCGTGGCATGCATGACGCGTTGTTCGTCGTCAAAGTCGCTCTCGAAGACGGTAAAATGACTCCTGGTGGTGGAGCAGCAGCAACAGAGATTGCCATGTCCCTGCGGGAATATGCAACCACGGTGGGTGGACGAGAACAAATGGCGATAGAAGCATTCGCAAACGCCATAGAGATCATCCCAAAGACCCTTGCAGAAAACGCTGGTCTTGACCCCATCGATATGATGATCGAAGTCCGAACCGCACACAAGAAAGGAAACAAATCCGCTGGTGTCGACGTCTTCAACGGAAAAGTCAGTGACATGTTAAAAAACAACGTCATTGAACCACTCCGCGTCAGCGTCCAAGAAATCCAATCCTCAACCGAAGCAGCAACCATGATCCTGCGGATCGACGACATCATCGCCTCAAAAGGCGGCGGTGGCGGTGGAATGCCCCCAGGTGGCCCCGGCGGAATGCCCGGTGGAATGCCTGGTGGAATGGGCGGGATGGACGACTACTAAACAACCATTCCTTTTCATTCTTTTTTTTGTTTTTTTTTTTTGGACTCTATGTCGACAAAAAAAATCAGTGACCCAAAGAAACAGACGCACGAAACATCGCAAAATAAAATAAAAAAATTAGAAGATGACATTCGGCAGCTCAAAGTCGAACTAAATGAGAAAAATGACAAGTATCTCCGCACGCTTGCTGATTTTCAAAACTACCAGAAACGCATCGAAAAAGAACTCATCGCTCAAAAAGAGGACATCAAGAAAAAATATCTGCTTGAGCTCCTGGACCAAATCGAGCTATTAAAAAAAGCATACGATGATCCCGACCCAAAACCAGGGTTAAAGCTTTTACTAGAAAACATGGATAAGTTCCTCAAAAAAGAAGGAATAACTTACATTGAATGCAAAGGAAAACCTTTCGACTATCAGCTCCACAACGCTGTTTCAACCGTCGAACAATCAGAATGCGTTGATGGAACAGTAATTGATGAAATAAAAAAAGGGTATTTTATGGGGGAAAAACTCCTCCGGCCATCCCATGTTATTGTCGCAAAAAAGAAACCATAATAAGAACACCATGGAGGTGCATGATATGAGTAAGATCATAGGAATTGATCTCGGAACCACAAATTCTGAGGCAGCGTATATCGAAGCAGGAAAACCAGTCGTTATAAAAAGCGTAGAAGGACAACCTTATTTTCCCTCGGTTGTCGCATTTACAAAAACCGGGGAAATGCTTGTTGGTGAAGCAGCGAAACGACAAGCAGTCACCAACACCGAAGGAACAGTCCAGCGGATAAAACGAAAGATGGGGACATCTGAGAAAGTCACGCTGCGCGGAAAAACCTATACGCCGCAGCAGATCTCCGCATTCATCCTGCAGAAGATCAAGAAGGACGCTGAGGATTTTTTAGGTGAAAAGATCACCGATGCAGTAATCACGGTGCCTGCATATTTTAATGATGATCAGCGGCAGGCGACCAAGGATGCTGGCGCGATCGCGGGATTTAATGTGAAACGGATCATCAATGAGCCGACCGCTGCCGCTCTTGCCTATGGATTGGACAAGGAAGGCGATCAGAAAATCGCGGTGTATGATTTCGGCGGAGGAACTCTCGATGTTACCATCATGGAAGTCGGCGGAGGCGTCTTCGAAGTCTTATCCACAAGTGGGGACACGCAGCTCGGCGGCTCTGACATGGATAAAGCACTCGTCGATTACATCGCTGAAGAATTCAAGAAACAACACGGTGTTGATCTTCGCAAAGAACCAAAAACGTTACAACGGGTTTTAGAGGCAGCGGAAACCGCAAAAATAGAGTTATCATCAACGCTTCAAACCGACATCAACCTCCCTTACATCTATGTCGTCACAGGGGAACCAAAACATCTTGAGATAAAACTCACCCGTGCCAAGCTTGAAGAAATCATCTCACCAATTGTCCAGCGCAGTGAAAAACCATGCCGCCAGGCATTGCAAGATGCGAAACTAAAACCAGAGGATATCGACCATGTCGTGCTCGTAGGCGGAGTTACCCGCATGCAGATGGTGGCAAAGAAAGTCGAGGAGATCTTCAAACAGAAACCGAAACGAGAGGTCGACCCGATGGAATGCGTCGCGATCGGCGCTGCAATCCAGGCTGGTGTACTCTCTGGTGCTATCGATAAAGATATCGTACTGCTCGACGTCACACCGCTTACCTTAAGCATCGAGACCCTTGGCGGTGTCGCGACACCACTAATCGACCGCAACACCACGGTTCCAACGCGGAAAAGCAAGGTGTTTTCCACGGCAGCGGACAACCAGACCAGCGTCGAAATCAACGTCTTACAAGGAGAACGACCCATGGCTGCGGACAACAAAAGTCTTGGACGGTTCCACCTTGATGGCATCCTTCCAGCACCACGGGGGTTACCGCAGATTGAGGTCTCCTTTGATATCGATGTCAACGGCATCATGAATGTTTCTGCAAAAGACCTGGGAACCGGAAAAGAACAATCAATTCATATCACCGGGTCGACGAAGCTGTCTGATTCTGAGATCGAACGAATGCAGAAAGAAGCAAAGGAGCATGAAGAGGAAGATAAAAAACGTAAAGAAAAAATCGAGATACGCAACGTAGCAGACGCACTCGTGCACACCACTGAAAAGACACTGGTGGAGCTAAAGGATAAGTTCACCAGTGACGATAAAGAGGTGCTCGAAAAAGCCCTAAAGGAGTTGCGCGAGGCACTCACCGGTGATGATACGGACAAGATAAAAGAAAAAACCGATGCCCTCACCCAAGCGTTCCAGAAAGCATCGACCGCGATTTATCAACAAGCAGCACAGCAACACCAGCAACAGCAAGGAGCAGGTGCCGCACAGGGTGACGCATGGCAGGGACATCCCTCAGATGATGATTCAACCATCAACGCTGACTACAAGGTCAAAGGGGAGAAAAAGAAAAAGAAAGACCACGAGGAAGAATAAATAACTCCTTTATTCTTCTTCTTTACTCAGTGATGCCAGGTCATCCACGGTCCATTTCTTTGCTTTTTCTTTAATGACCATCACCGCACAGGGGGCGGTCTTCAGCACCTCTTCAGAGACACTACCAAGGAAGAACTTATTGAATCCTTTGCGTCCCTGGCTAGCCATCACAATGAGATCGTTATCCTTTACGTATTTCACGATTTCTACCGCAGGAGCACCTTCAGCAAGTTTCGTGGTCGTTATTACTCCTTGTTCTTCTGTGATTTTTTTCACTTCGTCAATGGCACATTGTTTCTCTTTACCTATCTTGTCTTCAAGCATTTTTGACAACATGTACTGACGAGAGTCGTTGACCGAGATAATTGAGACTTCCACGTTGAGCAGTTTTGCAAAATACGCGCCTTGTTCTGCAGCTACCTTCGAAATATCGTAGGTATCAACAGGTATCACCACTCGTTTGATGCCTTTCATCCTTCACCCTCAACCAGTATCGGAAACAAGTGAGACTAATTTAAATGTTTTGAACCAAATCAACGGTTCATGAGATGAAACGAAGAACTTTTTCTTGTTTCGGTAACAATTGTACAGCTACAAGGTATCGTTTGTACAACAACTCGTTTTAAAGAAGACCGACAAAACAGTAATCTGAGGAGCGAACACCTATGATGATGATTGTTGGCCAAGTCTCAAATGCTGGGGAAGCAGCTGAAATTGAACTGATCGCAAGAAACTTCATTGTTGCGAACCGGATGAAAGAACTGGCACGCAGCCTCAAAAACTAAAGAAACGAGATGATCGCTATGGGAAACAAAAACCAACGTATCTGGATATGGCAACACGACGCTGAACTGTATAAAGCAGTGTATAATCCAGCGGAGCGAACATTTTTGGTGTCCAATGAACGCGACGAAACCATCCTCAGATATAAAGGGATAACCGCTGAACAGCTCGCACGGCTTGAGACGCTTTTTTTACAATGTGGTGCAAAACACCTTGACGGACATAAAGAACCGTTCACATATCTTTAAATTTTTTTTCTTAGTCTCTCCACTGTGCCTTCATCCATGATTCCATGAATCGTTTTGAAAGATCAGGCCGTGCCTCAGCAATATCGGTAATCGTAATGATTCCGACGACTTTTTCAGATGAAATCACTGGCAACTTCTTGATTTTATAAAGCTTCATGGTTTCTAGTGCTTTTTCTACGGTATCCAATGCATACACGATTTTGATGTTCCTGGACATGATTTCGGAAACCTTTGTGTTCTCAGGGTCCCGATGTTGACAGATTGACCGCTCAATCAGGTCTCGTTCCGTGGCAATACCAGCGCAGGTTTCATCTTTGACAACCACCAAGCAACCGACCTTTTTTTCCTTGTACATCATACAGGCGTCAAACACAGACGCGTCAGCATCAATGGTGACCACATTTTTTGTCATGATTTCCTTTACCAACATACCGTCCACACCATTTTTCCCTGTCGGAGACAGACGAGTATTGAGTCGCTCCGTTATATTCTTATCTTCCCATCTTATATTCGGTGACCGTGAAAATCAAACCAAGAAACGACATTCTCAACGATATCATCAGGGACGGGAAGAAACATCCTAAAGGATGGAACGCGGCATTCGGCAAGGATACTTCTACGTTTTCGCACGATTGCTACATCTTTCATCCCCGCATCGGCATCTACCTGTTAAAAGAATACAGCAAAAACCCGTTCGAAGTCAAAGGAGTCGGATCAAAGCTTGCCCGGCACATCGATGAAGACATCGAAGAACAAATAACAAAAAAATCAGGGGACTTCGGCATCATCCAAGGAGACATTCGAAAGATCCTTGCCAACATCAACCGAGGAATACCTCCCCAACAAATCCTGAACAGTGCAATACAGGGGGAAGACCTTGGGATTACCATCCCGGTCCAAGGACACGCCTCAACCTCAAAAGACACGTTTACAAGTCTGAAGAGCACGTTCGGTGTCCAGCAAAAAAAACTAGAGAGTCACTTTGAAAAAATGGTTTCAGACGAGGGACTCTATTCATCCTATGAATAACGTTCTTTCAGGAATTCCTGTATCTGCCCGGCAGCCGCTTTTCGTTTCTCTGCTAGATCAATGAGGAGTTTTTCCATTTGTTCAGCGGCGCGTTTCTTGCATTGGCCGCACATCAGTCCGCCTTTCTTACACGACTCAAAGATTCCTTTCAGTTCGTTGTCATCCTCTACTAAATGGTACAAGAACAGCTCATAGATCATGCATTCATCAGGTTTCCCTCCGGATTTCTTCTGCTCCTCAAGGGTTGCGGCACCACCGGTTTTCGCGTTCATGATCTTCTTTTTTGCTTCCTGCGGACTGTCGGTAAGGAAAATCGCACTTTCCGGTTTTGATGAGGACATCTTATCCCCCGTCAGACCAGTAATGAAACGATGATAGGTGGACGACGGCTGAAGGAATCCATATCCCTGAAACGTCGGCTCGGTATGGGCGAGTGCCTCATCAATACGAGAAATGTCTGCTTCTCCCGCGGTGTTAATATAAATCGCTTTATAGTCGGTGATGCGTTTCAAATCAGAAAATTGGAGTTTTTTCAGGATCTTTTCTGCGGTATCCAACAGTTCCTTGACGTTTTTGTCAACCTTGACGAACACGCCGATTTTATTGTCCTTAGTCATCGTCACATTATAGAGACGGTGTGCTTGCGCGATATCGCGGCTCAACCTAATATGCGGGTCCTGGTCGACCCCCACCGGGACAAGTGTTGGTCGGATACCACCGAACTGCTCAAGCTGCACATGCAGGATATCCCCGGTCTGGACCAAAGGTGAGAAGATGTGAGCCATGTTCGTTGATCCTTCAAAACCGTAGGTTGCGACCATCTGAGACCAGTTCACCTTTTTTCCAAGGAGAAACGCAAGGTCTTTCACATCCTGATTTTTTGATTGGAAGTAGAGATGACACGATTTAAGGTCTAAGCCTAGCGCGATGTAATTCGCAATATATTCGTTGACCGCAAGCTCCTTGGTCTCCTCAAGGGTAAAACCCCGGGTCGCGTACGCCTCGATGTCAGCGACCGCGATATAAATATCTGCACCCAGGCTCTGATAGTACATGACCTCATCAATCACCATCTTATGACCCAGATGCATCCGGCCGGACGGCATAAGCCCGGTGAGGATTGCCCAGGGTTTCTTCTGCAGAATCGCCTCATGGATCATCTCAAAGCCTCGATGGCCAAAAACCACGCCTCGTCGCAGTAGTCGTTGCGGATGTGGCAGGTCTTTCCAGAGGTCTTCGGAGAATTCCTGAATCCCGAATTCATCACGCAATCGCGCGTAATCCTGATAGGTTGTCGAGCTCCATGGGTCTATCTTCATAGGTGTTCTATCTCCAAATCAGGTATCCTTACAAAAACTTACCGTTATCCGCGGCAAATACCCCAAAAACCCGGTGAGAAAAAATAATTATCATATAAGGTTTACGAAAAAGGAAATACTTTATATCGTACGGCCTCTATTACTCATGCAAGGGATAAAATATTGGAGTTTTTTCCATGAACCAGCATTGTTCGCTCTGCGGCACAAATCTTCTGCCTGCCGACGAGGAAGGCCTCTGTCACCTCTGCAAGATGTCAATTATCTTCAATGAGGATACATTCCCTGATGTCGATGACTGCGCGTCATAAGTCTTTTTTTTTTTTTTTTATCACCAAAAAAACACCATCCGGTGAGCATAATTGATATAAAACCGGATTCTATCGTCTTTTCCACTGTTTATGAACCCTGAG
>DQIQ01000009.1 GCA_003942085.1 Thermoplasmata archaeon
TGAACGTATGAACACTCAGTAGTATTTGGTCGAATTCCTCGTTATAATCAACTGAGTTTGTATGAAGCCAATCAGCAGTGGCGTATCCATAATTAATGTCGATTAACTCTGGATGATCCCCGACCACTCCATAATTGTCTTTGGTTTGATCATTATCTTGGATGAGATGATCCCAGACATGCCACTCCCACACAATCGTACCGCTTGTTGGACCGGTTGGTTGGACTTCGATGATATGGTCAGGCATTAATCCTTGATTGCCAACATAATCTGGATTTCTTCCTGCAGCAATAGCCTCAGCGCGTTTTTTTGTTTCCCAGGCGATCAACAGGACGTTGCCGTTTGGTAAAGATTTGACATCATGATGACTGAGACGCCCATTGGTATTGTAACGATAATCCCAATCAACCGCCCCATCCCATTGTATCTTCTGAACGCCACCACCAAAGCCACCACTCCCCGGACCTGCACCAACCCGTATTGTCCGAAGAACCGTCCCGTCGCCCGGCCACCATACAGCCGCACCAGGCAAAAAGCTGCTTGACCATATATGATTTATCGTCCCGTTGCTGTCTATTAAATATGTTGTAGAACTCCACATAGGCGCAAATAAAATCTGGCCGCTCAACGTTGTGGCAGATTGTTCAAAGGTTTGAGGTCCCTTCTAAATTGGTGAAGCAGGTATGATACTCATTCCTGATGACAAGATAACAAATGAAGACACCACTATCCGAAATTTAGGAAAATATCTCATATTAATCAAATTAAACAGCACATTTATGTTCATATTATTTTTTCCCAATTCTTTACCAAATGGATTGTTTTCTATGCCTGACAACTATCCTGATATGACTTCAGAGTATTGGATTATTTGAAACATTTTTTAATTTTAGATATACATTCCATAATTTTTCAAAGAACAAATACTGAAGTTTATGTTTTATAAAAAATGAATGAATCATTTCCTGGAGAGAAAGCACGTTCATTGGAGTTTTTAGAATGACCGGAATGACGTCGAAATCGTTCGGATTATCTGTATTTTCTACACGTATGTATCCTTGAAACTCTGAATTTTTTTCATCAGGGGCTCTCACGCTCACTTGAACGGTTATTTTTCCATCCAGCGGAGTAAGATTTTCGCCGAATTCAGGGGTAAATGACCATGTTCCCCAATCAATGGTGGACACATTAACTCTCCAGTGTAATAACGAATCTACACCTCCGATGTTTTCTATCTGAAAACTACCATCGACGGTTTTTCCGCCGTGTACTTTGGTCCATGAAAGACTCCCTTCGCAATTAAGATTGGGAACATCAGGGTTTGGTGGCTCTTCAGGGGGGATATATTGGATTTTAAAAACATTGTTCATTGCAGGCGATGGATACGAATTGAGATATTCCCATACCGTGGTTCCATCAGGGGTTACTTCAAAAAACCTCCCCAAAGGCCCATTACAGATGAGAGTATTGCCATTCGGAAGTCTGGTTACACCACCTATAATAAAGGCATAGAAATCACTATCATAAATCCATGTTTGTACCGCAGGATCGTAGGCAGAGCCGGATTCAAGATCATACGTTCCACTGCTATCAACCGGTGGAGTAATTTCATCTATTGTCGTATGAACCAGCCCAATACGTCCCCCGGCGTTGTTAAAAACCAAAATATTGCCTGCTCCAGGATACCCTGTTTCTACCCACGATGCGTCGTGTTGGGCAAAAAATTTCTCATCAGCGGCATTTCCTGCATGATATGCCTGTGGATTACCCCAACGGTAGAGAAGATCACCACCTTTTCCGCCATTTCCGCCGATGTGACCTGCTGCTTCCTCGGTCGTCGTGCTATGGTCAATGACCCAGATTTCATTGAAATTACGAACACTCAGAAGGATTTGATCAAATTCAACATTATAATCGATTGAATTGGTATGAAGCCAATCAGCAGTGGTGTATCCATAATTAATGTCGATTAACTCTGGATGATCCCCGACCACTCCATAATTGTCTTTGGTATGATCATAATCCTGGACGAGATGATCCCAAACATGCCATACCCATACTATATCCCCGCTTGTCGGGCCGGTGGGTTTCACTTCGACGATATGGTCAGGCATCAAGGTATTTCCTACCAGTCTATCGGGATTTCTTCCTGCTGTAACCGCTTCCACCCGACTCTTGAATTCCCACGCAATCATGAGGACATTTCCGTTCGGTAAAGGATGAATGTCATGATGGCTGAGATAGTTATCCGTATAATATCGATAGTCCCATATCAATGACCCTGTCCAATTTATTTTTTGAACACCCCCGCCATCACCCCCATAGATGAAAGATAACTTTATCGTTCGAAGGAGGGTTCCGTCATCCAATAGGTACGCTGACTCCCCAGGAAAATAATTGCTCTGCCAGGTATGGGTCACTTCGCCTGCATTATCAATTAAATATGTTATGCCCGAATCCATAGGAGCAAACAGAATTTGACCATCGAGTATTGTTTTTTGAGAAGGTTCATCATATCGTTTTATTGTCTGAGATGTAGACATTGGGATAAAATTTATTCCACACAACAAAAGAACAATTGAAACTGCTACGATTTTGTAGGTAGAATATATTTTCATTTTAACTCTGCATTCCCTTATTTATTTGTTATTATCATTTGACTACCTATATATATGTTATGTTGCTCGGATTGAGTTTTTTTATAAAATATTTAAATTTCACACTAGTTATTTTACATAAAAATCATTTTTTTCTCCGAGGAAGTAATTGCGGGATATGACATCTGCCTCTGATATTCATAAGATTTAAATAATCGAGTGATCAATATCGTAATCTAATGGATTTTGACAATGCAAAAGAAATCGCTCTCTGTGTGAAAAATACACCGCTCCCAGGGTACACACTTCCCAATTTCCTTCGCCTTTTGACCCAGAATAAATTCAACATCGACGCCCAGTACATTCCGCGGATGATCTACTCGCTGACCTTAAGCACGGTGATGCTGCCTTTCTACATCAAAGAACGATTTCAATATGATAGACGCACCGATCAAACAGAAATCACCAATTCCCCGCTTTTCATCATCGGTCATTGGCGAAGCGGGACGACCTATCTTCACAACGCGCTCTCCATGGATAAAAACCTCGGATATTTCACCACATTTCAGGCATACCTCCCCGGGGTCTTCTTAGGGAGTGAAAAGGTGTTCAAACCGCTCGTTGCTTCAAGCATCCCTAAAAAAAGACCAATGGATGACGTGGCGATGGACGCAGAGTTCCCTCAAGAAGATCAATATGCGATCGGAGCATTCTCCCCTTATTCATACTACCATGGATGGTGTTTTCCCAAAAACATGGAATTGTATAACAACTCGGTCTGTATGGATGGTGTTCAGAAAGATACGATAGATGAGTGGAAACGGTATTATCTGTATCTTTTAAAGAAAATAACACTGCATCAAAAGGGAAAACAACTCGTGTTAAAAAACCAGGACAACACAGGGAAAATAAAGATATTGCTCGAAATGTTCCCTAACTCAAAATTTATTTATCTCTATCGAAACCCCTATGACCTCTATTTCTCAATGATGAAATTCATGAGAGTAACCATCCCCCGCTACTGCATTCAAAAACCACCGAAAATCGAAGACATCGAAGATAGTATGATGGATCTTTACGCTAGGATGGTCCAGAAATACATCAAAGAACGGGAACATATCCCCAAAGGAAACCTTGTTCAGGTTCGCTATGAAGATTATATCACCCAGCCCCTTCAGGAGATAGAACATATCTATGAAGCTTTACATTTAGAAGGATTTCGAGACGCTGAACCTGCATTTCGATCCTATATTCGTTCTCAAAAATCGATAAAAACTGATCGCTACATAATGAATGACGATATAAAACAAAAAATTAAGAAAAAATGGGGCTTTGCCGTCAAGGAGTTCGGATATTAACATTTAGCGAAGCACGTCTGTTTTATCAGGTCCATTTTGTCAGGATCTTTTCCCTGTTGAAAATCGCTTTTGCAAAATAGAAGAGCCCAAGGTCAAGACATCCGTACAACCCTGCGAACACACAGATTATAACCGGTGAAAGAAAGATAAATCCAGACAGCACTCCAAGCATTAGCACAACAACAGGCATGACAATAAACCCGCCAAGCTGTTGCGCCGCCCGGACGTCACTGACTTTTGAGGAAACCAGGACACATGCAAGAACACTCATCAAACAAGCGGTCGGTGCAAGTAAGAACATCGATAAAATCCAGGTGATGTTCGGCAGGAGCGGATAACCTACCTTTGGGATAAGTACAACGTCGAGCAACACGACTCCTAAGGTAAATGCAAGCAGCGTCGAGCCCATCGAGGGGATAAACGCGGAAAAAATCTTACCTGCGAGCAACTCACCATCGGTCGTTGGCGTCGCAAGCAATGGCTCTAAACTCCGGTTGTTCTTCTCTCCGACAATGCTGTAGGTTGCAATGATCGTCGGGAGGGTCGCAGGCACAATGATAAAGATCATGAGCACCATGTTAAACATCATCGGAAGGACCAGATCGATTTCTGATGGTTTTGTTTTCGTAAACACAAGACTTGATGACACCGCAAGGATGTATCGTCCATCCAACCCTGTTCCTTCTGAGCGAATCACGGTGACGTTCATGAGATATGAACTCGAAAGTGAACTGTTTTGAATCGTTGAATCCATGACGGTTGTGTTCTCAAGAACGCACGAATCGATGATGCAGTTGCTAAGATGAGTGTTCATGAGAGTCATATGATTGAAAACCGTTGCATTAAAGGAAGCATTCTCTACCGTCTGATTTGTCCATGGTGCAGAGGCATCATCAGGCAGGTTGCCTATCTGAAGGAGTCCGTCGACATCATAGGGTCTTTCAAGCGGAACCATGGTCACCATCGGCACGAACATGGCCAGCGGTAAAACAACTCCAAGAACAATTGGCATCGCGATGATTGACCCGATGACAAGTTTCTGTTTCTTGAACTCGTCAAGGTCCTTGCGCATAACAATCCATGCGTTCCTCCAGCGCATCACTGACCACCCTCCTCGATGAGTTTCAGATAAACGTCTTCCAATGAATGTTCCTCCTCAGTGACAAATTGGACTTGAAGACCCTGCTTCATCAACCAAGAAACCACCCGAGGGTTGTCTTCTTCCGGGTTTCTGACATTCAACACCAGCTGATTCCCTTTCACCTGAGCTTGCGAGACAAATTCAAGACATGAAATGTCCTTCATCAAAGTGGAGGGAATCTTCTGCAGTGTAAAACTGACGGTACGCGCAAACAGCCCCCGCGCCAACGCTTTTGGGCTTCCAACCTTAACGATTTTGTTTTTCACCAGCGCGACCGTGTCACAGATACGTTCTGCTTCAGATAGATTATGCGTGTTGATAAGGATCGTGTCTCCTCGGGATTTCAGCTCAAGGATATACTCCCGGACGGTTTTTGATGCTGCAGGGTCTAGACTTGCGGTCGGTTCATCCAGAAAAATATATTTCGGGTCATGGATCAATGCTCGTGCAATAGCGATCTTCTGTTTCATCCCTTTAGAAAACCCGCCAACCGGTTCGCTACGCCGATCCCACAGACCAAGATTCGTCAACGTCGTCCGAATCGACTCTTCGCGTTGCTGCTTTGGGACACCGTAGAACTGACCAAAATAATCAAGGTTCTTGTACGCCCCAAGGGTTTCATATAAACCAGGCACCTCTGGGAGAAGACCGATCATGCCACGGATTTTCTGCGCGTCTTCTTTTTTGCCAATCTCTAATGAATCGATCTGGGCAGCACCCGCGGTCGGTCGGATGAGGCAGGAGAGCATCCGCATGGTCGTTGTCTTCCCTGCGCCGTTCGGCCCGAGAAGTCCAAAGATACAGCCATCTGGAATCGTTAAAGAAAAATCCTGTATCGCGGTGATTGAACCAAATGTTTTTGTTAACCCGTCACAGATGATCATTCCACACTCACCCTTTATTCTAAATAAGTAAATGCCCTATATTTTAAAATTCTTTATAAACATAGCAGATGAAAAGAGTTACTTCTCCTTTACAATACTCCCGCGACACGATCTATATGTCTTAAAACCACGTTTCTACAGAAGACATAAATTATCTCCAAAATTTTATATACAGTTCTTCGTTTCTCCTTAATGGGATGCCGGATATCGGTTACATAGGAGCGGATATGCTTCATAGTGGAAAGGGATGACTGTGTATCTTAAACAAGTGGAGATGGAGAATTTTAAGTCCTTTGGACATAAGTTGACTGTACCTTTTTACCCGGGGTTTACTGCGATTACCGGACCAAATGGATCTGGAAAAAGTAACATCGTTGATGCGATTCTCTTCGTGCTAGGTCCGAGAAGCTCCAAGGTCATGCGAGCAGGTCGACTCACCGACCTTATATTTAACGGAGGAAAAAACCGGAAGAATCCATCAAAATATTGTAAGGTCTCGTTGGTGTTTGATAACTCACAGCGGAAAATGCGGATCGATGCTGACGAGGTAGTCCTCACCAGGCTGATCAAACGAGCCCCTCTCAAAGACAACCCGGATAACTACTACAGTTACTTTTACATCAATGATCGAGCAGCGTCGTTCACGGAGTTTATTGACCTTTTAACCCATGCACGCATCTCCGGTGAAGGTTACAACATCATTAAACAGGGTGATGTTACTAGCCTTGTCGAGATGGGGTCTGTAGATCGAAGGAAGATTGTTGACGGCATCGCGGGTATCAGCACGTTTGATGCGGATATCGAAAAGGCGGAGACGGAACGCGGGGACGTTGATAAAAACCTTGAGCGTATCGACATCATCCTCAATGAGATCACCAGCCAGATTCGTCAGTTGAAGAAAGACCGAGACGCTGCGTATCAGTATAAAGAACTGAAAGACAAACTCTACGAAACCAAAGCGATGATTGCCTATAAGAAAAAACAGGAGATAGAATCACAGATATCTGAAGTAAACAAACAGATAACATCCTATGAGACTGAACAAAATAAGTTCGAAGAGCGGAAGGAAAAACTGAAGACTCATTACACGGAATTGCAGCAGAAATTAGATGAAATCGAAAAAAAAATCGGTGATGCTGGCGGAAATGAGGCAAATGATATTAAAGAAAAAATTGACACGATGCGCTCTGAGACCATCAAAATCGATGAGCGTGTCAACTACTCAAACGATGAGGTAGCTGAGAAGAAAAAAGAAAAGAAAGAATTGGAATCATCACTTGAGGAAATCACAAAAGAGCTTGAAGACTACGCCACCCAGAAAAATGAGATGACCATAAAAATCCAGGATATCGAAAAAACGTTAAAGACAAAAGAAACGGAACTGGGGAAGTTACGGGAAGAAATCGCACAATCCGATGACACATCCATGGATATCACCAGAGAACTGGTGAAGATGCGGGAGGAATACAACAATAAACAAACAGAGACACATGAGCATGAGCTTAAACGAGACCGACTGAAGGAAAAACTCGATGGCCTAGACCTACAGATCGCTGAGTTGCAGGAGACAAAATCCACCTATGAGTTTGAGCTTAAAGATATCGACTGGCAGGTCAGTGAGCTTCATAAGGGAAAACAAGAGAGCGGCAAAAAAGTAAAGGAATCAGAAAAACAGCTGTTCGAGAAAAAGAAACGGGAGTCAGAAATCACAGAACAACTCGCTGATCTGGAAAAAGCGATTCTGAAGATGCAGCGAGAACAGTCGAAGTTGCAGGCGGAGCGCGATGCAGCACAAACCATAGGTGCAAAGTATAATTCAGCGGTGGAATCCATTCTTGCTGCTCGTAATTCTGGTGAGTTGAAAGGGGTTCGTGGGACGATTGCTGAACTTGCACAGGTCGATGAGAAATACAAATTATCATTGGAGATTGCTGCTGGCCCTCGAATGCAGGCAGTCGTCGTCGAAGATGACGCTGCCGCAGCAGAAGCAATCGGATATTTACAGAAAAAAAAGCTCGGGCGGGCTACATTTCTACCGATCAACAAAATGATCGTGGGTAAACCGCGTGCACAGTCGCTGATGACGGTGAAAGATGAAAGTTCCCAGGGGTTCGCGATTGATCTGGTGAGCTTTGATCAGGATTATCGAGGTGCGTTTTGGTATGTGTTCGGCGACACGGTGATTGTCAGTACCCTGTCTGATGCACGACGACTCATGGGCGGCGTCCGGCTTGTTGACATGAAAGGTGATCTGATTGAAGCTGGTGGTGCGATGGTTGGTGGAAGCCCTCCCAGCGAACGACTGTCGTTTGGCAGTGCTGATCAACGGACACTTGATGAGATTACCCGACGTTTAAACGGGGCGATCCAGAGTCAGGATTTGTTATCTGAGGAGCTTGCCCAGTTGAAAAAGGACATCGGTGAGCTAGAGAATGTGTTCCGAACACTCAAAGGCGAGACCGATGCGGGGATGCAGACAAAAGATTTTGATGTGCGAAGGAAAGAATTCGCAGGAAAACTTGATATTCTTGCCAGGGACCTTGAGGTAAAACAAAAAGAAAGGGAATCCATAGATACAGAAAATACGCAGATACTGATCTACCTTGAAGAATGTCGGAAGCGACTCAATGATCTTAACGCGCTGAAAGAAGAAAAAGGAAAACATCTGCTGAAAAGCACGAAAAAAGAAGTCGCTCAGGCTATGCGGAGCCTTGAAAAAACCGTATCAGAGCTTCAAGAAACTGTTCTGAAACTTCATAGTGAACAAGAAACGATTCAGAAGAAAATCGAGTTGCTTGATGAACGTAAGACCGAGCTTACCGAAAAAATCACGACGAGTGATGCTGATGTCGAGACATTGAAACAGACCGTAATAGCTTTAAAGGAAACCCGGGTAAAAGCTCAAGATGAGTTAAAAGCGCTCATGACCGTCGAGGAGACGATGAGCGGAAAGACCAAGGAGCTTGCACTAGAGCGCGATACGCTCTACAAGAAGACCGTCGGCATCGAAAACGAGCTGGAAACCATCAGCACAAAGACCGAATCATATCTTGATTTAGTCGCTCGCGCGAAATACCGGTTACCGACTCTTGAGGACTCAATCAAAGAGCTTGACCAGGAGATCGCATTATATCATGTGGAGATAAAGGAGACGAAACTGCCTCCTATCGAATCCATGAAAGAAACGATCCTCTCCGTGGAACAAACCATGCAGCAGCTTGAGCCGGTGAACATGCGAGCACTTGAAGAATATGAGCATCAGATGGAGCGTAAAAAGAAATTCGATGAGGACGTCGGGCATCTCAATAACCAGAAGAAGAACCTTGTCAAGCTCGTCGAGGAGATAACCAGCAAGAAAAAAGAGCGTTTCTTCGAGGTGTACGATGAGATCAACAAGAACTTTAAGGAAATCTATGCGCAGTTATCTGAGGGCGGGGAAGCTGAGCTACTGTTGGAAGATGAGGAAAACGTCTTTGATGGCGGGCTGACTATCAAAGCCAGACCCCATGGGAAGAAGGTCCTGCGACTTGCTGCACTCTCTGGTGGGGAGAAAAGTATTGCTTCACTCGGGTTCATCTTTTCGATTCAGCAGTATGACCCAAGCCCGTTCTACGTGCTTGACGAAATCGACATGTTCCTTGACGGCGTGAACGCCGAGATCGTCTCACGGATGATCAAGAGTCGAGCGGAGCATTCACAGTTCATCAGCGTATCACTGCGTAAGATAGCATTGAAAGAGGCAAACTACCTTTATGGTGTCACGATGCATGATTCCGGTATCTCTGAGATGATCGGAAATATCGACCCTGATTCAGTGGGGCCAAAGGGTGAAATCAAGACAATACGACAGGAGGTGCTCCCGCATGGAGCTGGATAACGACGTAATCAACCATCTTTTATTCCATAAAGCCTTAATTGATGAAAACAACGATATGACTCGGATGAACCAGTACCTTGAGATGGCTAAAGCAGCTGCCACCGGGGAGTCTGATTCTATTGAGAGCCCGTTTGACCGATCGGTCTATCTTGCGTTTGATTTGGTGCTGAAACAGCATATGAACCCGTGGGATATCGACCTTGTCGGTTTCTCATCAATGTATCTGAAACGAGCGAAAAAAGAGAAAATCGATCTGATGACCGCAGGGAGGATCATTTATATGGCATGGAGGGTCCTGCGGATGCAGAGCGATCATCTCGTGGTGAATATGGAGACCAAAGAAGAGGAAATCGAACAAGGTTTCGGCTGGGAGGATATCCCAACCGCCACCTGGTTGGCCAACGATGACGAGTACTCCTACACCAATCTGCTCATGAAGATGCCTCAGTCGCCCCTTGAGGAGCCGCTACGTCGTGATTCCACCAGGAAAGTCACGCTTATCGAGCTACTGAGTGCGTTTGATGAGGTGCGCAAAGAATCAGAGCAATACAAACTCCTTGACCACTTACGACAGGAAGAGCGCATACTCCTTGAGCAGAAGGCACGCAAAGCGATGAAAGGCTCAGCCCATGAGGACCACTTGGAGGAAGATGTCGCATCAGTGTGGGAACGGATCTGTCAATTCCCGAAAAAATCCATGAATTTCACTGAACTGTGCGAGGTCGACAGCCCAGAGGAGCGTATTAAGACGTTTATCTCTATTTTGTTCCTTGCGTATGAAAAAAAGATCATGGTCCATCAACAGAAGTTCCCGTACGGAGAAATTTTTATTAAAACAATAGGATATACATGAGAGGAGAACAGGTATGAGTGTAAAAGAAGATCGCTTGGTCGAATCATTGATATTCTCTGCAGGTAAACCACTCAGTGTCGAGGAAATCCAGGAGACGACCGGGTTGCCACCGAAACATGTCACTGAAGCTATTGAACATCTTATGCAGTCCTATAACATCGACCGCAAAGACCAAACATCCCTTGAGGTCGTAAAAGCTGGCAACAAGTTTACCATGCAGGTGAAAAAAACGTTCACCGATCAGTCGATGATGGTGGCAAAACCTGAGATTGGAACTGATCTGTTAAAGACCCTGGCACTGATTGCGTTTCATCAGCCGGTGAAACAATCAAACCTGCGCCATATGATCGGGGAGCGGATCTATGCTGATGTCGATCAACTGATGAGTCTGCATCTTATCCATTCGGCGCCACATGGCTCAACTGAACTGTTAACCACGACACGGCTGTTCCCGGAGTATTTCGGTATTGATTCGACAAGACCAGAAGAGATCAGAGAGTTTTTAGCAAAAAAGGTCATCGGACATGTGGTGAAAGAAAAATCTGTTGAACCCTCCGAAAAAGAAGAATCTCTTTCTGAAGAAAGCGATGACGAAGCCCCTGTTCAATCACAAATGAAAAAGGATGAATGATCCATTCTTCCATCTTTCTTTGAAAAATAAGTAATTACTGAAGCGTAAATTTTTAAGGGAACTGGTGATATTTGATTTGAACATGGGAGCGAGACCTATGGTGAATTGTTCGAAGTGTGGAACGAAAAACGAAGATGATGCAGCATTTTGTACGAAATGTGGCGTGTCCTTGCATTCTGATATAGGGTCTACTATTGAACAACATGCGAAGCAATTTGCACAAGATATGGAGCAGGTCGGTAAAAAAGTCGGAGACCAGATGGCACAGGCAGCAAAAAAAGTCCATGAGACGACCCAAAAAGAAGCCCGACAGTTTGAACACCGAATGGATCGAGTGAATCGTCATGCGGAGAATTGGTATAATAAAACCTTTGGCCCGTTCGGACCATTGCTTGAAAGCTTCATTTTTTTGATCGTGTTCCGTGTCGCAATCATGGTGATGGAACTTCCTAATGTAGATGCCCCAGACGTACACATCATTGCTACCATCCTTTTGCCATATATCTTACCGCTCTTTGCATTGACACTCCTTTCAAATTACACACAATATCTTTCAAAAAAATTCTTCAAAATCAAGGTGTTTTCACCGCTCTTGTACGCCATTTTTTTTGTCCTGCTCTTCTGGATTGTTTCAAAAATCCTTTACGATGCAAGCACTCAATTTACTATCATAGATCTTCGGACTGCGGCGCTTTCGCTTGAAAATAGTCTGCCGACAGTTTTTGTCTTCGTCCTTCTTATTGGGTATGTGATTTTGGTCCTAAGTTTGCCAAGGGACCAAAAGGAAAAACCATAAAAAAGGGTATAGAATATATGAGTCTCTGATGATTGGTTGGAGGTCAAGGTATGGTATATTGTGCGAAATGTGGAACAAAAAATGAAGATGATGCTACATTCTGTAAAAGCTGCGGTGCTTCGCTGACCGGTTCCAGACCAGAGTATGACCGGCATCGGGATCAACGATGTGAAGAAGAATGTGCTGGTGGAAAAGGCGGCCGCGGATGGGCGATGTTCTGGGGCGTCATTATCATCCTGATTGGTCTTGCGATTCTCTTTGAAGTGGTCCTCAAAGATATGGCGAAAACCTATTCGGCTCTTTCATGGGTCAATTCGGTTCAATGGAACTGGATTTTCGCGTTTGTCATTGCGATTTTCATCATCATCTTCGGTCTGCGTATCGTCTCTCGTCGTTAAACAGGGGCCGTATACATTTTGCAGGATTCTGAACAATTGATACAGTAGGCTCTATGATACCAGGATGAGAGCTGTATCCTCGTATCAAGCCAAAGAAAACAGAGTAATATGGTAAAAAAACCATACACAAATGTTCCAGTTAGTCCTTCGACAGCTATCGTGATTATGAAAAAACTAATCGGCAACATACTATTGATAAAAACATGGAGTATCGCAGATTTCCTCTGATAAAGGATTTCAACATACACAACAGGGAGGATCAACAAACCAAGTGCAAGCAAGACATACGACACCGCTTTTGTAAGCTGAATATCTACCGCCAAATAGAGGATCATTAAAAGGATTGAAGCACATAATCCAATGAAGAGACCAAGGCACCCTGCGCACCAGGTCTTCTTTTTCCATTGAACTGTATGATTCTGAAACGTTGGACAATCTGGATGATGACCCTCAAACGATCGTTTTACCTGCAGTGCCATATTTTTTTCTTTGTTTTTACCTTTTGAAAAATATCGTCGTACCCAATTGGGATATAACGTAAAAGAAATGCCGACGATGCAGCAGAGGATAAACACACTTGCAATCCCAGCTTTCTCCGGTAAAGAGATGGGATGGGGCAATGTCGTAATCACGATTAAAATAATCAATACCGTTGCGATAAACGAGAATGTGAGATACGCACAAAGAGTCTTTGTGTATCTCAAATTAATCTCCTCAATTTTTCAAGGACAAACTGACCTGCCATATGTCGGTACATTGTTCGTTTCAATATGTTTTTCGAAAGCACCCCTGCAATACCCTTGGTCACTGACCCGTAAAACGCGCGGTAACAACGCCAGAGTTCCTCCTGGACTTCGCTTCTCGTCAGTGATTCTGTGGACATGATCGCATGTGCCATGTCGTAATTGGCGTAATTCGTATCTTCGATCCATCCGTTTTTTTTCGCATTCTCATAATAAACAGTCCCTGGGAACGGTGTGAGTGTGGTATAAATCGCAACATCCGGGGCAAGATCGACAGAGAACTGTCGGAGCCTTTCGATAGACTCATGGGTATCTCGCCGTGCGCCAATCACAAACATCGCATGAGCAAAGATATCATTTTGTCTCAATGTGTTCATCGCGGTATACGCATCCGAGGTTTTTGTCCCTTTTTTATATTCTTTCAGTGTCTCTTCAGAATCATTTTCCACACCGCACATGATCCAGTAGGTGCCCACCTCCCTGAGCTTTCCGATGAGGTCCTGATGATGTGCGATATCATCGGTTCGCGTCTGGAAAAAGAGCATGATGTCATCCTTGCATCGTTTCTGTTTGAGCTCCTCATACAATTGTTTTCCCCGAGCGCTAAGCTTCATATGATCATCAGCAAGCCAGAGGAACACGCCTCCGTAGGTTTCGTTGAGGAATTCAATTTCATCAGCAATGCGTTTTGCTGACTTGGTCCTCCACCTGCTCCCCCAATGATTCCATTGTGTACAAAAGGAGCATTGGTGTTCGCACCCCCGAGCACCTTCTAAAATCATGTATCTGGTGTTCCTTCCGGCCATCATCGTGAAATGATAGCGCTTCAGGTTCTCTTCCACCAGATGATACGCTGGATACGGAAGTGTATCAAGATTTTCAATTAAGGGACGTGCTGGATTATGTATGATTTTATCATTTTTACGATACGATATCCCTTGTACTGCAGTTATTTTTCCTTTGTTTTCCAGTGTTTTTATAAGATCAACGACCGTCAGTTCCCCTTCGCCTCTCACGATATAGTCGATCTCAGGAAAACTTTGTAAGGATTCATCCGGGGTAAACGAAAAATGAATACCACCCACTATTGTCACGATATCTTCGCTGACGGTTTTTGCTATCTCACAGGTTCTTGCGCAGGTATATGTGTTTGTAGTAAACCCTGAGGTAAGGACTATGGATGGATGTGTGGATTCGATGTATTTCTGAAGACCCTGCCAGTCGAGTTGATCCGCTTGACAGTCAACGATATCGATGTCAACTCCAGGACATTCTTGCTCTACGTAGGCGGCAAGGATCAACAAGGAGGATGGCGGAGGAAGGTACTCCCCCATGACAAACCAGAAGTTCCGTGGTGGTTCAACAAACAGAATCGATGATTTCATCAGCATCAATTCAGATAACCGACGATATATAGAAATAGATTTTTATCGCGACGCTATTACGAATTTTGAAAAAAAAGAATGGAAAGAGGGTTTAAAAGAACTTCAGCACATTTATTTCCTTGAATGCGCTGTTTCCCTCTTTGTCATACGCGACAACCTTGATGGTGTAGGTGAAGAATGCTCTGTCGCTCCACGTCCACCCGTACGGTGCGGTCATATCGGTAGATTGTAGTTGCTCGTCAGTATAGAACTCCACGCGGTCAATGCCTGATTCATTGTCTGTCGCTGTCACGTTGACATCGATCTTTCCGATGATGAGGGGTGATTTCAGTGCGAGGATCTGCTTGTTCATGAAATACAATGCATTTACCGGTTTAGTGATCGCAACCGTAGGCAGTGTAGTATCTGGCACCGGGCATATGACGACTGCCTGCTCAACGACCGTATAATTAAACCCTGCCTGATAATCGGTGAGCCACCATTGACAGTTGATATCAGACTGCGGAGAACCAATGGAGACGTTGTAGATATCATGCGAGACTTTTGCCGCATCATTATGATCGTCTGGCGATGGATTAGCGACATTTAAGGTAGGATCACTGAACGCGATCATAGATTCTTCAGAGTTTACTCCAGCGCAGGTCACGTAGTGTCCCTCTCGTCGCTCTGAGTGTGGAGGCGGGTTGTAGTATTCTGTTTTGAATGTCCAGTCAAAAGGCGAACCGTATGGATCGGTCGGCACGTTACGCATCCATCCTTGGCCCGGTAGATAGGGGTTTCCGACATCGTAGAACCATTCATAGTGATAACCGGAGACGAGCTGGAAGACATCAAAGTAATACAGGGATCCTGGGTTCAATTGTACCGCGGGGTTAAAGTTAAATTCAACCCATGTCGGAGCGCCAAGGACACCAGGATTCATCACTACGGTTCCGATGGGGCTAGCTGGTGGAGGAGCGTTGTACACATCGATTTGGATGTCGCAAGCGTCGCCGACGCTTTGAAGAAGAATCTGGATCGCATCAAGTCTCGTTGTTGTTGGGATAAATTCCTGGTAATCGGTCCAGGGGGCTACCTTACAGAGTTCGGGCAGTGGTCCATTGATTTGAGATTGATCGATAAATTTAGGACCGATGACAAAATCATAGGAGCCAAGTAAAAGGATGACGTTCTGACTTCGCTCTATTTCACTTTCTATGAAGTTAAAAGTTGGTCGATCATAGGTTTGCACGGTAAATTTATCGGTAAGACCGGTTGTGTTAAACCAATCGGTTATCGCGGATTGCATATCCCCGATATAGGTTGTTCCTTTGTCGGTGGTGTTCATTGCTCGTGCGAGAGATTCAATAAGCAACGGAGCATTGGCAGTTGCATGGTCGTCACCAGCGCCATAATTTTGGACGAGGGCGAACTGATCCTGACCGTCACCAGGGGTACCTGCTGGGTCTGCGAATTTAGAGTCAAACCACCAGAAACAATTCGCGACTGCGACCGGGCCGCAGAAAATCCATTCTTCAACATCATCACCAACGGCAGTGCTGTTCAGATAACAATCAGGACCTGGAGCGATGCAGTTTTCAGCGATATTGTACACATCATCTCCTGCAACCGTTGAATCAATTATTCCATTTGGTCCAGGACTTATCTTTTTCCAATGATCCTGTTTCTGGTCAAAATCAGGTATCCCTTGAGGCGCATAGTTCGGATATGATGGTTTCCAGTACCATCCTCTGCTTTCCATTGGGTTATCAGTACTTTTCACAACCGACGAGTTCATTGCCTGTGCTGAGGTTATCAAAAGAACGAACAACACAACCAGAGAAACAACTACCTTTACCATTTTGTTCTTTTTCATTTCTTTTCCCTCCAATCCTTCTTTATCTAATTAGTATATATAACGGGGAAATGAGAAGATGTCCTTCCTGCCTCTACTTTCTCCCCCGTGTAACAATGTTGTATAAAAAATAAATTCAACATGTATTATATATAATTTGTTCTAAAGAAAATGCCAAGCACTTTAACAATTTTTTTTTCCATGATCCTTGATTTTATTTTTTTTATTTCAACTCGATGCGCTTCCCGGTGTTCATATAATAGATCTCCTCAGCCATATCGCAGGCATGATCACCACAGCGTTCCAAATATCGAGCGACAAGGATGTAATGCGTGCATATGGTAATATTCGCGGGATTCTCCATCATATAGCTTACACATTCACGAAATACCGAGTAACGTAGCGAATCAACATCGTTATCTCGTTCCGAAAAATCCTTTATTAAGGAAAGATCTCCGGTTATAAACGCAGTACGGGCATCATTTATCATTTTGCAGACGATTGCGTTCATATGTGGGATGGTGACGATTTTTTTGATGTGAGGTCCGGGGTAGATTTCCTTTGCCACATTGGCGATGTCTTTCCCATACCGTCCAATACGATTTAGATCAACGATCATTTTTAGACAGCATGCGATCGTCCGCATATCCCGAGCCATCGGTTGATACAATGCAATTAGTTGCAAAGCCTCCTCTTCGAGATCCACGTTCATTTTTGCCAAGTCTTTTTTCTTTGAGTTGACCCATTCTGCTTTTTCGATATCAAGATTCTTTAACGACTCGACCGCAGTACATAGCATAGATGTAGCAAGATCTGCCATTTCTAACACATTTTCTTTTAATGTATCCAATTGTATATGGAATTTTTCTACCATTTTTTCACCTAACCAAATCTTCCCGTGATATAATTTTCTGTCAGTTCCTCTTTCGGGTTTTCGAAAATCTGATCGGTCTCACCAAACTCAATCATTTTTCCTAGATACATATAGGCCGTATAATCACTCACTCGTGCAGCCTGTTGCATATTATGTGTAACAATGATCACGGTATATTTCTTTTTCAGTCCGGTCATTAAATCCTCGATTTTTGCTGTTGCAATCGGATCGAGAGCCGAACAAGGTTCATCCATGAGGATTACCTCTGGTTCAATCGAAAGGGACCGTGCGATACACAATCGTTGCTGCTGACCACCAGAGAGCCCCATGGCTGATTCATGTAATCGATCTTTTACCTCATCCCACAATGCAGCATTCTTGAGGCTTTTTTCCACTACATCATCAAGTGAGCTTTTATTAGTAATCCCCTGCACCCTTGAACCATATGCGACATTTTCATAAATGGTTTTTGGAAATGGGTTCGGTTTTTGGAACACCATGCCGATTTTTTTTCGTACCTCGACTGCATCAGCATCTGGCTCGTAGATATCATGTTCATGGAAAAAAATTTTCCCAGTAATTTTACATTTATCGATCACATCATTCATTCGATTAAAACACCGAATCAATGTTGATTTTCCACAGCCGGACGGACCTATAAGTGCCGTGATTTTATTTGGAATAATACCAAGGGTGATATCATATAATGCTTGTTTTTCGCCATACCAGAGATTCAGGTTTTCAGTTCTGATTAACTTGTCGTTGCTTGTCATGAGGTTTTCACCATTTCATTTTTTTTCTAAATCTATTGCGGAGGAGAATCGCAATCAAATAAATTCCAATGACGAGGAGTAATAACACAAGTGCGGTTCCTGCTTGGTTCTGTTTTGAACCTGGGATTGAGGTTGCTAGCGTGAAGAGATGATAGGGTAATGCATTGACTGGTTGTAGCACCGAACTTGGTATGAAATCCGAGAACACGACCGCGGTAAATAAGATAGGTGCGGTCTCACCAGCAGCTCTCCCTATCCCCAGGATTGCTCCGGTGAGAATCCCTGGTGCTGCCGGTGGTAATACCACCTTTCGAATCGTCTGCCATTTTGTCGCCCCGAGTGCATAACTTCCCTCACGTAACGACTGCGGGACGCTTTTTAATGCTTCTTCAGTGGTTCGGATGATCGTTGGCAGGATCATAAATGCTAAGGTGATCTGTCCCGCGAGCAGAGAAAAACCAAATTTCAGGTACAAAACAAAAAACGCAAAACCGAAAAGTCCGAACACAATCGAAGGAGTTCCATTGAGCAGATCAGCACCTGCGCGGATTATTTTTGTCACTATTCCTTCTCTGGTGTATTCATGTAAAAATATTGCTGCACCGACTCCCAGTGGTAAAGAGATTGCTATAGCACCTGCGACTAAGTATAATGTCCCGATAATTGCTGGAAAAATACCACCTGACCTTCCAAGATTGCTTGGTCCGGTGGCAATGAACTCCCAGCTGAGTGCTCCAACTCCGTTGGTGACAATATAAGCAAGAATGATGCCAAGGAAAATAATGACGATGATGATGGTCAGAGAAATCATGCTGAAGGCGATTTTCTGTTTTATTTTTATAGAGATTTTCTTCATCGCATAATATATTACTGCAATAAGAGCAAGAATGCCGACTGTTGGGAATATTCCAACCGCCATAAGGAGTATTATAACAATAATGATACCAATAAAAAGATAGAATGATAGTTTTATTTTTCTTCCAAGCTCAAAGGAGATGATCGGTTGTTTCTTTGACCCTGATCGTTGTCTTTCTTTTAATCTTCCTAAGATGATGGTGGCAAGGATGTTGACGATGAGCGTAATAATCAAGAGGATGAGTGCAAGCCCGAATAAAGCACTGTAATGGTCACTGCCGGTTGCTACTTCCCCCATCTCTATTCCCAAGGTTGCGGTAAGGGTTTTGATTGGGGCAAATACATTTGTGATGGGATTGGGAATGAGCCCGTAGGTCGGATTACCACAGACCATCATGACTGCCATGGTTTCCCCGATGGCACGCCCGATCCCCAGGATTATTGCCGCGGTGATTCCTGACATCGCTGAGGGAACAACGATTTTACTGATGGTCTGCCATCGTGTCGCGCCAATAGCAAGAGACCCTTCTTTATATTCACGGGGGACAGCACTGATTGCATCTTCTGCGACACTGGTTATGGTGGGAATCGCCATGACACCCAGAAGAATGGACCCAGCAAGCCAAGATTCCCCTGTAGGAACATCAAAAGTGATCTGCAGCCAGGTGGTCAGCACAATTAATCCAAAAAAACCAAACACCACGGATGGGATGCCGGCCAGCAGCTCAATCGCAGGCTTTATGATGGCCTTTATTCGGGGAGTGGCGATCTCAGAAATAAAAATAGCACTTCCTATGCTCAGTGGAATGGCAATGAGCATCGCACCCAGAGTCACCAGTAATGTATCCACGATGAGCGGAAATGCTCCGTAGAGCGGTGGTTGGCCTGTGGGATACCATCGCATACCGATGAGAAAATCCACTATGCCTTTTTTTTGAAAAATCGGATAGGCATCTCGGAATAAAAAGAAGATGATGGAGAAAATGACGATGATCGCTGAGATGGCACTGAGAAAAAAAAGGGTTTTCATTCCTTTTTCTTTTATTTTGGAACCTTTCCAGGGGAGATGAATTTTACCCATCATTATACGAACCACTACTCCTTTCTCCTCATCTTTTCCTCAGTGAAAATGTGAGCGGAAGCAATGTTACTGCTTCTCTCTATGGAGCGATATTGGATTTATTTGCTTAAATCTTTCCAGTTTGTTATTTCTCCAAGATAGATTGATTTTAATTGTGCTAGGGTAAGTCCCGTTACATAAGTATTTTGTGGATTGACAATGATTGCGATGCCATCTTTTGCGATGACATGTTTCACAAGACCTTTACCTTGTTCTGATGATTGAAGATCACGGGATGACATCCCAATATCAGCGGTTCCTTGGCTGACCGCTGAAATACCTGCACCAGAACCTCCACCGGTCACAGTAACTGTTAAATCCGGGTAAAGCACCTTAAAAGCTGTTGCTGCTTTATCCGTAATCGGGAGGACTGTTGTTGATCCACTGACGGTCAACGTTCCAGACAGGGTCTTTCCTGAGGTGTTATAGTGAGATGTATTTTGTAATGGTACATATCCTTCTTGTGTCACGATTGCTTGTCCCTCGGTGCTTTGGATATACAGGATGAATTCTTTTGTTGCTCCTGTTGCGTTTCCTTTCGTAAACATGTAGAGGTCACGGGAGATCGGATAGGTTCCTGCAAGGACGTTTTGGACATTTGCCGTGATATTGTTGATTTTTAATGCTTTTACTGTAGAATCAACATAGCCAAGACCGACGTATCCAATTGCTCCCGGTGTTTGTGAGACGGTCTGTTGGACTGCACCGTTTGAGTTTTTTTCGAGTAGCGATGCGCTGAAGTTTGCTTTTCCCATTACAAATGTCCAGAAAAATTCTCGTGTTCCCGATGTACTGTCCCTTCCGATAAGAACTATAGATTCCCCTTGTTGTCCTTGTTGTTGTACGCATCCACTAAATAAAGAAGTGCCTAGGATAATTATGACTGCAAGACTGATTACTAGCATTCCCAATTGCCGTTTTTCTTTTTGTTGATTTATTTGTATCACCAAAATCATAGCAAGAATACATTAGATATATACTTTATCTACATATTCTATAGTGATATATATAGTCATAATTTTTCAATAGAGTTCTATAGAAATGTTTAATACCCTCCTCTTTTTACTATTCATTTGGTGAAATCAATGGAAATACGGCGAGTGCAACTAACTGGAGGTTCTTCGTTCATTATCACTTTACCCAAAGATTGGATAAAATCCCGTAACATCAAGAAAAACGATCCGTTAGGAATCCACATCCAATCAGATGGCACCCTTCTTCTCACCTCGAAAATAACCCAAGAGCCACAGCAGAAAATAAAAGAATTCGACGTCAGCAAAATTACGAAACCAACCTATCTGCTTCAACTCTTGATTGGTGCTTATATCGCAGGATACTCGTCAATAAAGATAACATCCCCTTTACGGATGTCGACTGCTGTGCGCAACGTGATCCGGTCATTTACACAACTCGCCATCGGCCCAGAGGTCATCGAAGAGACCGATACCATGGTCATCCTAAAAGACCTTCACAATCCAACGGAGATGCCACTTGATAAGACGATCAAACGGATGCATGTCATCGTCAAGGGGATGAACGAAGACGTCATGCGTGCGTTACAAATGAAAGATATCGCCTTATCTGAAGATGTTTGTTCGCGCGATAATGATGTCGACCGCCTTCATTGGCTGGTCGCACGACAATACAATATTCTCCTCCAAAATGCAAGTCTTGCAGATAAAATGCATATCACAGTCCAAATGGCATCTACCTGTTTTCTCATCAGTAAAATCATCGAGCGAATTGGTGATCATGTCGTCCGTATCGCACAAAACACGCCAAACCTCATCACCAGCAATCTTGATAAAAAAATCATAGAAAAAATCCTGATAGCCAGTACGCTCTCCCTAGATATCTTTAATAAAAGCATCAGCTCGTTTTTTAAAAAAGACATCAAAGCATCAAATGAAACGCTTGAATCACTCGTAAAACTCGAATCCCTCTGTGAAGAAATTAGTACTCTCGCTCTCCAACAAAAAGGCATCGTTGCAATATCCACGGGATACATCATTGAAAGCATTCGAAGGACCGGAGAGTACGCCGAGGATATCTCAGAAAATGTTATTAACTATCTTGTCGGAGAAGAACAATAAATTCTCAATAGAATAAAAAGCGGTAAAAATCAGCGGGGTTTATATTCTGATAATTGATGTAAGGTTGGCAATATCGGGGTAGGTATATTTCATAATAAATTAATGAAGGAGACATGATGATATGGGAGTTCTCTCTTGGTTAATACCTCAAGAAAAACATTTTTTTGACATGATCGAGGAGCAAAGTAAAAATGTCCTCGTAGGTGTCGAAGCGTTGGTAAATTTACTAGAACATTATAATGAAATTGATAAAAAGCGAGAGCGAATAAAGCAGATTGAAAACGATGGCGATAAAATGGTTCATGATATCTTTTCAGAGTTGAATAAGACCTTTATCACTCCCATTGATCGAGAGGACATAACCAAGTTAACGAGCTCGCTTGATGACATTCTGGATAATTTAGAGGCGGTCTCAGAACGATTGATCATCTATGAAATTAAAAAACCTCCTAAGTATATGCTCGAATTCGCACAGATATTGCAAAAAACTACTCGTAACGTAAACGAAGGAATTAATCTTCTACGAAATCTCAAAGAGGCAAAACAGATTCGGATGTACTGTCGAGAAGTCAACACCTTGGAAAACGAAGGAGATATTCTGCTACGGAAAGCAACCGCTGAATTGTTCACTAGTAAAAATCCAATCGAGATTATTAAAATAAAGGAACTTTATGATGATTTAGAAGCTGCAATCGACCGATGTGAAGATGTCGCTGATGTGATTGGAGATATTCTGGTGAAGTACACGTAGGGCAAAAAAATGATTGATTTAGTGATTGTTGTCATCGTTATTATTTTTCTTGCCTTAATTTTTGATTTTACAAACGGGTTCCATGATTCGGCAAATGCTATCGCCACTGTCGTTTCCACGAAAGTTCTAACCCCGCGACAGGCTGTTGCATTTGCCGCGTTTTTCAATTTTGTAGCTGCATTCGGGTTCGGGGTTGCCGTAGCGAGTACTATTAGCAAAATCATCCATCTTAATATCGTCGCAATGGAGCTTATTCCATTTATTATTCTTGGAGGGCTCACTGGTGCCATAAGCTGGAATATCATCACCTGGTACCTAGGGCTTCCAACGTCTTCTTCACACGCACTTATCGGTGGAATCATGGGATCTGGTATTTCAGCAGCAGGTCTAACGGTCATAAAATATGAGACAGTCGAACTTGCAGCAATATTTATGTTTGTCTCACCATTGATTGGCCTTGTGTTCGGGTTTTTGTTCATGGTCATAGTACTCTGGGTGTGTCGGAGAAGTTCAAGATCAAAGGTTGACCGATATTTCAAAAGGCTTCAGCTGTTTTCAGCAGGTATCTACAGTTTCAGTCATGGAACAAATGATGCACAAAAAACTATGGGGATTATCACTCCGCTCTTATTTAGCATCGGGTATTTTAGTACCTCTGTTGATCCGAACAATCTCCCCGTCCCTCTTTGGGTTATTTTATCTGCACATGCTGCTATTGCACTTGGTACGCTTGCAGGAGGATGGCGAATTGTAAAAACTATGGGGCATCGAATCACCAAACTTCGACCGGTGCATGGTTTTGCCGCGGAAACCGCGGGAGCCGCAACTATCCTTGGAGCATCTATCGCTGGCATTCCCGTGAGCACCACCCATGTTATTTGTGCCTCGATAATGGGAGTTGGCGCGACAAAACGACTCAGTGCTGTACGGTGGGGGATAGCACGAAACATTGTCTGGGTCTGGATTCTCACGATACCGATTAGTGCTTTAATTGGATTTTTCGCATTTAAAATAATTCAGATTTTTATCTAGACATATTCTTCTCTAAATCTTTTTAAGAACACCGGTGATTTCGACTATACAGGTCCTTGTAATGAACGCGATGAAACGTCTTCTGTGGTGGCTGCTTGCAGGCTCCGTCGGTGGTGTCAATCGTGGGCGGCTCCTGGATGAACTGTTTCGTTCTCCATGCAATGCAAACGAACTTTCAAAGCTACTTGTGTTGGATTATAAGACGATACGTCATCATCTGACCGTCCTTGAAAAAAACCGTCTCATCACCTCAACAGGGACCGGGTATGGCAGGATATATTTTCCATCAGATTTACTTGAGGCCAATAAAACCCTGTTTCAAGAGATTTGGGGTCAAATTGGGAAAAAACAAATAAAAGATGAAGGAGTAAAGAGGTAGCTAGAATGAAGGAAATCCCGTATTCAAATAAGATCAGCCCAAAAATGAAAGCAGTCATCATTATACTTGGCCTTGTCTTCATCGGGGTGATTATCGGATTTGTCGTATCTACGATTGGTCTTGGGTTTATTCGAGATGTCCTTCAGAATCTCAATATTCAACCCACTGATGCACAAGAACATCGTTTTTCAAATCTTTATACAGCATCAATTGTCATCAACTGCATCGATGCAACGCTTTTAGTTGGAATATTAATAATGTATATTGATTCATACAGAAAAACAAAATCAAGTTTCTTAATGGGTCTGACCTTTTTCATAGGCGTCCTGCTTGCGCGATCACTCCTTTCTCTTGTGACGATACAGTCGCTTTTCACTGAATATGTGCAGATTCTCCCTACCCTTGCCAAGGCAATTTCTACGACCGGCGTCGGCTCGTTTAGTTTTCTGCTCAATGTCTTTGAAATTATCGCAGTCAGCATCCTTTTATACCTAAGCATGGAATAGTAATGATTTGGTATCCGTTTAGAGTTTGTTAAAACGAATTCTGTTCAAGGAAGAATCTACAAAGGTATCGTCTGCTCTATAATCGTTTAATAACCCTAATGAATTCATCATAAATTTGGGTAAAATTTTGGTATAAATTTATATAGACATGCCCTCTATGTTATCTTAAGAACCAATACCAAAGGAGGATAATTAATGAAAAAAATAATGACCATAAGTCTCTGCCTATTGTTTATAGGCGTATCAATAGCTGCTGCAGCACCAGGATTGACACAGCAGACAACCCAAACCATGCCTTTAGTCCCAACCGGTACATTCTCAGGGGTCGTCAGCCCTCGAAGAGGACCAAACGCAACGGTTGTCGGCACAATATCAGGAAACTATACCTTGCGGAACCGCGGTGGAAGATTTACTGGTGATTGGGCCACGGAAAACAGAACCGGAACCATCCGAGGCGGATTTGGAAAACACATTTTAATCGGAAGAATTTCTATCTTGGTGAACGGTACAGAGAAATCACTGCCTATTGTAGGATTCATCAAAGCTCAAGACGGTCAGTTCGTCGGTCGATTTATGGCACCAGTCGGCCCCGCGCTCTATTTCTGGGGAGACTTCACCTAAAACAAACTTTTTTTCTTTTTTTTCTCTTTTTGTTCATTTCTTTTTGATATAGCAAACATTAAATTTCTTCACAGGATTCAATACGGTGAAGGTGTCGCTTCTTCTGCAAAAACAAGTGAGTTGTCCAACCTGTAAAACAGTTATTACCTGTACTGGTTCTCCAGGGGAAATCGTGAAAGTTACCTGCCCTTCTTGTGGACTGCTCGGAAAGGTGAGCTTTGAGCCGACATTCGATGCTTTAACAAAGATTGTTGAAATCCAGCATCTTACAAAAACATTTGGAAAATTTACCGCGGTAGATGACCTGGACCTTACGATTTACAAGGGAGAGATCTACGGGTTATTAGGACCGAATGGCTCTGGAAAAACAACCATCATAAGAATGCTTTGTGACCTGTTGAAGCCTACTAGTGGGTCAACAAAGATTTTTGGGCATACACTTCCCTGTACCTCAAACAAGAAACATATTGGCTATATGCCGCAGGATACGGCAATCTATCTCGATAACACTGTCCATGAAAACCTTGCTTTCTTTGGAAGCATCTACGGTATGACCCGAGAGCAGCTTGAGGCAAAAGAACAAGAAATGCTCAAATTTGTAAATCTACAGGACTGGCGGTCCAGCCTTGTCTCAACACTGAGCGGCGGGATGAAACACCGTCTGAGCCTTGCTTGTGCATTGATCCATGAGCCGTCGCTTGTTTTCCTTGACGAACCCACCGTCGGAGTTGATCCTGAACTACGAGCAGCATTCTGGGGATATTTCGGCAGCATGACACAGAAAGGCATTACGGTCATTATCACAACACATTATATGGATGAAGCAGATCATTGCTCCCGCGTCGGTCTTCTTCGGCAGGGGCGTCTTATCGCGGATGGACGACCAAGTGACCTTAAAAAAAGAACAGGAACTACATCACTAGAAGGGGCGTTTCTCTTTCTAGCGGGGAGGAAAAAACCATGAGACTCCGACGAACATTAGCGTTTTCCCGTCGGGCACTCCTGCAGTTTAGGCACGATCGTCGCACCCTTGCGTTCGTCCTGATTATGCCGTTGCTTATGATCCTTATTTTTGGGTACACCTTCGGTGGCGATGTGAAAAACGTTTCGGTGGAAATCGTCAATCAAGATGCTGGCATTCAAGAAGGTAGCTCTCCATTGCTCCCGCAAGGTCTGCACCTGGGGGAGATGGTAATAAAGAACCTAGATGAACAAGCCCTTTCTCTTCATGAAAATACCAATGTCACGAACGCTCGACAGACCGTCCATGATGGTCATGCTTGGGCTGCAGTCATTTTCCCGGCGAATTTCACCCAAGAATTTCTCAGTAGTATTTCATCACAACAAGGCACTATCCCTGCAAAAATAGAAATCTACCTTGATGCATCAAACCCGACGATATCGGCAGAGGTCATCAAAGCAGTCACCCAATCGATTCAAGCAACACTAAAAGAAATAACAGCAGATCTTAATAAAACCCAGGTGGAAATACCCATTACTATAGACCCGAGCTATGAGTATGGGGGAAGTGAAACAAGATTTATTGATTATTTCGCGCCAGGGGTTATTTCATTTGCAATCATGATGGTCACCACCATGATTACAATCATTTTATTTGTCAATGAACGACGGAACGGAACGCTGCAACGATTATTGGTCTCACCGGCAAGTGAAAGTGAAATTGTTGTCGGCTATGCCCTTGCGTTCGCGGTGATCGGAATGTGTCAAAGCATCGTGGTTCTTGTTGCGGCAATCCTTTTGTTTAACATCACTATCGTAGGGGATATTCTTCTTGCCTTGATCGTTATCCTTCTCCTAGCATTTGGGCATCAAGGTCTCGGCATCCTTCTTTCGGCCGGAGCGAAAAACGAGATGCAAGCAGTCCAGTTCATCCCGTTGATTATTTTCCCGTCGATCCTTCTTGCTGGTTTGTTCTGGCCGATTGAATCAATCCCAAGTTACCTTCAACCACTTTCCTATATCATTCCGCTTCGTTATGGGATCGATGCGGAGCGATCTATTATGCTTCGTGGATGGGGGATTGGTGAAATTTGGGTCGACATCCTTGTGCTCATCCTGTTTGCATTGTTGACCCTCTCTGCTAGTGTTGTTCTGTTGAAAAAGAAAAACTGACGCGAATTTTAACTCAACATCTATGATATATCGAAACCGAACCGTTCAATTCCGAAACATTTATAAATTGATCCTTAATTACCCGCCTCATGTCCAGCATTCTGAATTTTGAAACTCATAACGGACAACAGAAAGGAATACTCACCATGTACCTCTTATTTTCCCTACAAAAGAAACCTAAATCAGGATATGAGATCCTCTCAGAAATCAAAGAAAAAACAGATGGAGCCTGGGTACCAAGCAAAGGAACCATCTATCCTCTTTTAAGACAATTGGAAAAAGGAGGACTCATAAAGGTAAAAACAACAGAGAAACGATCAAAAAATATATTCAAGATAACCCCGAAAGGGAAAAAAATAATACTCAACACAAAGAAACAAGGAGAAAACATGATGAAAAAATTCATGAAATTTAGAAATCTCATCATCGACATGATCGAAGAGGATAGCGAGGTGCTCTCGACAATGATGCAGATACAAAACTCTGTGTTTATGTCCTATGACGGAAAAAAGAAAGAAGTAATAAAAATACTCAGACGTTGTGCGTCTGATTTAAAAAAGGAGGTAAGTTAAAATGAAAAAAATGCTTACAGCAACAATCATTTCGTTGCTTGTTTTTGGGATAGGTGCATCCCTGTTTGTACCTACAATTCAAGCAAGTCCAGCGGTAATGATACCGCAATATCAGCTATCCCCTGAAATCTTAATGCCTGGTGATACTGCAGTGCTCACCCTTCAGGTGAAAAATGGGGAAACCGTTGCAACACAGACAACGGCCTCAACCTCAGCGGGAGAGACGACTACTACCGTACATACCCTCGGAGTCACGCTCGACAACATCTGGATCGTCCCCGCGCAATCCGGTGGAAAACAGATCCGGGCGACAACAAATTACGAGGATATCGGCTATCTTGCTGCAGGAGCAACCATCGAGGTGAACTTCAAACTGCTTGTCGATTCAAACATGAGCGAAGGAGTGTATTTCCCCACAGCCAAAATCGATGTCAATGGCGGAACCGACGTGCAATATCCGCTTCTCATGAAAGTGAGCAATTCCTCAGTCGACCTTCTTAAAACAAGTGTTCCTTCGAAAATATCACAAGGTGGAACAACCGAAATCATCATAACCGCAGTGAATAAGAGAGAAAACGCAGTCGATGAAGTCATTATCACTCCACAGGGGGACGATGTCGAATTTGTCCCTTCGAGCTTTTTCCTGGGGTCCCTTGCTGCAAAGACGTCTGAGGCTGTTGTTTTTTCAATAAAACCACTCGGAACCGGAGCACGAAATCTCACCTTTGATGTCAACTATAAAAATGGGGATAATCTCCATACGAACAGCTTACTTGTCCCGGTTACGGTCATTCAGACGTTGGATGTCGCACCAATCATTACAAATTTCCCAATCTCCATCACGAAAGGAGGCTCGGGAAAAATAAGCATCGAGGTGTATAATGCCAAAACAGAGAAGATCACTGGTGTTCTTGTAACCCCCATCTGTAATACCACGGTGATTCCCTCACAATATTTTATCGGCTCTATGGATCCTGATGATGTGTTCTCCGCATCATTCGACATCTATGCTGACACCGCAGCATACGGGATACAGATCATTGGCTTTAAAGTCTCCTTTAAACAAGGAAATGACTATTTCGAGACCCCGCTAGTCAGTAAAACGTTTAGCGTTGTCTCTGGGCCAGGTCAGAGCTATCAATCATCTGGTAGCTCCACAACCAGCACGTCTGGGTCAAGTGGTATGCCTCAGACTCCCTCGTTGGTGACATGTCTCACACCGATTATTCTTATCATCGTCATTATCGTTGTTGTCGTAATGCTGTATATGCGGTGGAAAAAACGGCGGAAGGCATAATGAGCAAGGACGTCATCGTTACACAAAATATATCAAAAACCTATGGCAAACCCCCCCTGCAGGTCTACGCGCTACGGGAAACAAATCTTCAAATCAAACAAGGGGACTACATCGCCATTATAGGACCGTCAGGTTCTGGGAAATCCACCCTGATGAATCTGCTAGGATGCCTTGACAAGCCAACCTCGGGGAATATCATTATCGACGGCAGCGATGTGTCCACGTTAAATGAAAACGAACTTGCACGTATCCGCCGAGAAAAAATCGGGTTTATTTTTCAGAAATACAATCTGATTCCAACGTTAAACGCGTTGGAGAATGTCGAACTGTCCATGGGGTTTGCTGGGGTTGATTCCCAGACACGGACCAAAAAGGCAAAACAACTTTTAGAGATGGTTGAGCTTACGAAACGCATGACCCATAAACCATCTGAGATGAGCGGTGGTGAACAACAACGGGTCGCTATAGCTCGAGCACTCGCCAATAATCCTTCGATCATTCTTGCGGATGAACCAACCGGAAATGTTGACACAAAATCAGGCGACAATATTATGCGAATTCTCGAAGAGGTCAATAAAAAAGGAGAAACGATTATTGTCGTGACCCATAACATGGCTATTGCCCAACGAGCAAAACGAGTGCTTCGTATTCAAGACGGAGAGGTAAAAGAGGAGCATGTTTAGAGACAATGTGAAGCTTGCGATAAAAAATCTTCGAAATCGATTATCTCGATCGCTACTTACATTGCTTGGTATATCGATTGGCATCATGGCAATTATTTCCCTTTTAGCACTCGGTGAAGGTATGCAACAAGCAATCACGGGGGAGCTTTCCTCGCTCTCCGATGTCATCATTGTCTCAACTGGGGGTAATGCTTTTTCTGCCTTTGGGGGAGGAGGCTCAACAGGACAATATTTCACGCAGCGAGATATCGCGGTCATCCAGCGTCTCCAAGGGATCAAAGAAATAAGCACCCAACTATCTGGGTCTGCTCTTGCTGAATATAACGGGAAGAAAACGATTGTTTCACTGACCGGCATGGACATTGCGGTGATGCGACTTCAATATAGCACTACGAGTCTGAAAGCCGGAGGTTTTTTGAACGAAGGGGATCAGAATAAGATAATGATCGGATATGGTATCGCGCATGATACATTTGATGCTGATATCTCAGTTGGCGGAAGAATCAAGATTAACGGGGAAAAATTTTTTGTCACCGGTATCTTTGGAAAACAGGGTATGGGTGGTGTTTCCTCAGATAGTATTGTGCTGATGAGTTCCCGTGATTTCACGAAATTAACAGGTCAGAGCAACATCAGTCTCATTTATTTGCGTATAGAGAACGTCAAAGATGCCGAATCTATTGCGACCACTATTCAAGGTGCGATCAATGAAAACCATGGGCGAAAAGATTTTGCGACAGCAACGACCATGACATCTATCTTAGAAACAGTACAATCAATTACTGGAATCCTTCAGGTGGTCTTGGTGGGTATTGCCTCTATTGCTCTAGTTGTCGCCTCAATTGGGATTATGAATACGATGCTTACCTCGGTTATGGAGCGTACCCGGGAAATTGGTATTATGAAAGCTATCGGTGCGACGAACCAGGACATCATGAGTATCTTTATTTTTGAAGGGATGCTGCTCAGTAGTGTCGGAGGGATAATCGGTATTATTCTTGGGGTGTTCGGCTCACAGGGACTCACCCTTATTTTGAATAGTTTTATGCAGATGGGTGGCTCAATGAACCTGACTCCGGTTATTACGATTACTTCTGTCGTTCTTGCGGTTACTGTCTCTCTTATGGTCGGTGTTCTTTCCAGTTTATATCCAGCGTATAAGGCTGCCCGGATGAGTCCGATAGAAGCGGTACGCTACGAATAATGCTTTTTTTCAGCCAGGAAGATACATTAATAGCCCCTCTTCGATGCGTTCCCATTTATGAAATCCTCCCTCTTCATCAAGGTCCTCAGCGAAAAAAAGTTACTCTTACCACCATTGAGCGGGTACACCGATTATCCCTATCGTGTGATCCTTTCACGATTCATACCACCGTTCATCATCACCGAGATGGCAAATGCACGTGCGATAATACAACGGAACCGACGAACCATGCAGATGCTGAAGATTGCGGATGGTGACCATTATAACGGGGTCCAACTGGTAGGAAGTATCCCGGAATACATGGGGAAGGCAGCAGAAATCGTTGAACAACTTGGTTTTGATTATATCGACATCAATATGGGGTGTACTGCACGGAAAGTCGCCTGTCGCGGGGAAGGAATATCCCTTATGAAAAATGAGAATGCTGCCTGTGAAATTGTTACCGCGGTTAGCAATGCAGTGGATCTTCCGGTCACCTGTAAACTTCGTCTGGGGGCATCAAAACAATCGATGAACGTTCGTGCTCTTTCCCAGAAATTAGTGGAAGCTGGTGCGGTTGCTCTGACGATTCATGGACGAAGTGGGGAAAAAAAATTCGGCATGCCTGTTGATCTTTCCGTTATCACAGAAACTGCATCAGCACTCAAGGTCCCGATTATCGCAAACGGAGGCATTTACACAGGCATTCAAGCACAACAGATGATTCATATTACCGGTGCAACAGCAGTGATGCCCGGTCGAGGGCTTCTTGGTAACCCCTGGATTGTTCCTGAGATACTCAGCTGTTTTTCAAAACATAACTATACGCCACCGACCTTACAGCAGAAAAAAGACATCTGTCTGGAACATCTGCGTTTGCTTGTAGAGTTTTACGGTGAACGACGAGCAGCTCTCAAGATGCACAGCATCCTGCCGCATTATTTTTCATCATGTTTATTTCTCAAGGATCTAAAGAAGGACGTTCATCATGTAATAAAAGGTGAGGATATTCCCATCTTGTTAGAACGAATACGGGATGATGCTGAGAACATCGTCTATCGTAAATGAAAAAACCGTTAGATTCTTTACAGGAATCCTGGGACTGTCGGTGGAATAAGCGACGCATCATATTCAGACGGCAGTTGTTTTTTCGTCGCATATTGGTACATGGCTGCGACATAAATGCCGTTTGTAGCTGACGCGACGACGCCGATGACCGCCCAGTAGAAAAAGGCGATGATGAACCCAATGATTACACTGGTTGTTCCACCTACGAAAAAACCAAGAGCGATAGGAACGATGCCGAGAAGTGCAAGGGCGACAAAGATGATGCCAAACCCAAATGATCCGATGATGGTCTCACCCCATGTTTGTTTGAATAACGATGCACTGCGTCGTATGGATGGAGCGATTCCCTTTTTCTCAAAAATCAGCACGGGTATGATGAAGAACGTAACATACGCCCAGGCAATACCAAGGATTCCTGCGATGAGTTTACCTGCCCATCCTGCTTTCTCGCGGATCGCCTGCAGAATCATTCCAATGGTCGCTGAGATGAGCGCCCAGATGAGGATGCGACCGATGTTTTCAGAGGCGATGCGGAACCCATCGGAGACTGTTGGATCACCACCGTTCAACCGGATGTTCGCGCATGCGATAATCGCGGTGTTAAAGAAAATCACGATGAAGAACAAAACAAAGTAGATAAGAACCATGAGGACAACCCAGAGCCACAGCGAGGAATCAATGGATGGTAACCCTAAAAACCAAAACCCAGTAAAGAACGAAAGTAAGATAATCGCACACGCCACAAAGGAAAGCACCGGAAAGATCATGATTTCTTTGTCTTTTCGAAGAACACCTAAGCTTGTTTTCATTAATTGCCAACTACGTCCAAATTTTCCCATGAAGCGCCATAAACCTATAGCTGATAATTAAACATTTTCATAAATTTTTTGCCCTGTCTTATCCCGAAATTACTTTCTCCCATATAAATTAATAGATGATTTATTAACACTGAAAAATATATAAACATTTTTTTGGTACAGCATTCCAGAGGCCCCCATGAAAAAAATATTTATTTCGACTTTATGCATAGTAATGGTCTTTATCCTAACCTTTGTTTCAGCGACATCTTCAAAACCTATTATCAACAATGAACGAATGCAAAATATCGTGGTAGATTATGATCCACTCGTGGATATTAACGTCACCGTTGATATCGTAGCGATTAGAGCATTGGATAAAATAGACCTTCTTTCCGAACCTGATTTTTTTGTGAAATTATTCATTAATGATGCTGAGTTTATCAGCCCAATTTGGAACGATACGACCTATTTGTATAATTGTTTTACAGTAACCGCCGATGTTCCGGATGATGAAAAATTAGTAAACGTAACGATACAGCTATGGGAAAATGATGGAGCTGAAAACAAGCTGTGTGATATCAGTAAGTATCCTAATAACAATGGCTCAGGCCTAGACGTCCATTTACAATATGATATCAGTATCGATAGATGGGGAGGCGAAAACACTATAGGAGATGTCACGGGTTACGGGCGGGTCTGTGGCAGTGCGGACGGGAGTATTTACAAAAACGAAAACGATTGCGAATTGTGGTTTAATATTTATCAAAATGATTTTGATAACGATAGTCTTCCCTATTGGGTAGAAACGAACATCTATGGTACAGACCCCACCGTCAGTAATACCGGGGAAGATATGGATTCAGATGGCATACCCATCGAATGGGAGCATCGATTTGGTTATAATCCGTTTGTGTGGGATGATTACAAGAATATTGATCCAGATTTAGATGGCCTCAACAATATTGAAGAATTCCTCACTTACAATTTTGGTTCCGATCCCTTTAGAAAAGATGTTTTTCTTGAAATCGATTATATGCAAGAATCTAATGGAGAAGTAAAATATGTATCAGATGCCGCGTTAGAGCTGGTCAAAAACCCTTTTCATAGAAGAAACATTGTTTTTCATTTTGATGCCGGTCAGTTTAACGGCGGAGAAATAATCCCTTATGATGTTGAAAGCCAATTTGATGAACTATTAGAGATATGGAACAACTATTTTTTACACAATGATTCAGGTAATTGGAGACGTAGTGTGTTTCATTATCTTGTTTTTGTTCATGATCAAACCCCTAAAGGTTTTGCATTTAGTGGAGATGTCGCTCCTTATTGGGGTTATATCCCTGGCACAGATAGTTTTGCTTTAGCAAACACCCTTGTTGAAAAAAAATCAAAGCTGCCCTTTAAAACCACGGATTATATCGTTGCTTCATTAATAGTCCATGAGATGGGGCATAATTTCGGAATAAAATTTGGAGAACCTTTTGGTTGCGACAACAGAATGACCCGGAGTCCTTTTAGACTTGGTTGGTACATATGGAGAAATTATAAAAGTATCATGAGTTATCGATACACCTATTCCATTTTGGATTATTCCGATGGGTCTCATGGTAAACGAGACTATGACGACTGGGGAAATATTGATCTTACATATTTTGAAAAACCAAAATAAGAATTGCATGGAGAAATTCTTCCAAAAGATACAAGGCCTCGGAAAAAAATAAAAGACGTTGTGGTTTTGCACGTCATAATATTCTTCATTTGTGTAAAACCTTTTATGGCTATCGTACGCGGTATGGACTTTTAACAAATATTTACTCGTAAATTATGGTAAACGGAGGATATATTCTTCAAATCTTTCATAATATTAATAATGAACTGATTATTTATTATCAATATGAATTCAAGTAAACGTGAAATAAGGAGTAAAGCGTTTTTTGGGCTTGGTTTTCTACTTGTTATATTGTGGCTTGGGCTTTTTTTGCCTGCTTGGTCGTTAGATTTCTTTCAAGCGTGGGTGTTTTGGCTGACTTTTTCAACATCGACAATAATTGTCACAATATATCTTTTAAAGAAAGATATTAAATTATTAGAGACACGAACAAAAGCTGGTCCAACGGCAGAAAAAGAAAAAAGCCAAAAAATTATACAAATTTTTGCAAGTATTTTTTTCATTTTGTTGGTGATTTTACCCGGGTTTGATCATCGGTACCGCTGGTCTAATGTCCCACTTTATCTAGTGATAACAGGAGATATTTTTGTTCTTCTTGGATTTGTCATCATTTTTCGTGTTTTTAAGGAAAACAGTTTTGCGTCAGGTATTATTGAAACAGACCGAGGACAAAAAGTCATCACAACAGGTCCATATCGATTTGTTCGCCATCCTATGTATACCGCTGGATTACTTTTAATATTATTTGCGCCTCTTGCTCTAGGGTCATATTGGGCGCTATTATTTGCTTTTCTCTTGTTTGTTATAATTGTTATCAGGCTTCTTTATGAAGAAAAATTTCTCATGAAAAATTTACTAGGATACAAAGAATATTGTGAAAAGACGCGCCATCGGTTGATTCCTTTTATTTGGTAAAGAATAGTTATGTTTCATCTGGTGGGATAATTAGATGCCCTGGTCAGGATTTTGGACTTGGGGGGAAACAATCTCTCGGTGTTGAACATATCCTTTAATTTAATTTTCGAATGTGTGTCTAAAGACGCGTATTGTGTAAGAAAGAGGCGCATAAAATGATATTGAAAAGATATTTGAGGTAAATAAATGATATCTCCTATGAATGAATATTCTCTTCTTGATCCCGTCCATGGCCCGAACCAAAACAAATGGAATCAATCCTGCACGCTATCTGTGGAGAGTTATCTTAGCCCCTCCTGTTACCTTTGAAACCTTAGCTGCGGTAACACCTCCAGAACATACCATCCGTCTAATAGATGAACGGACCGAGAAAGTAAATTTCAATACAGACTATGACCTTGTAGGGATTAGTACCACAACACCTGCTTCAAGGAGAGCCTACGAACTTGCCGACGAATTCCGAAGAAGAGGAATAACCGTAGTATTAGGTGGTTGGCATCCCTCTCTTTTTCCCCAAGAAGCAAAACAACATGCCGATACGGTGGTTTCTGGTGAAGGAGATGAAGTCTGGCCGCAACTCTTGCAAGATATGAAACATGGGCAGCTCAAACCATTTTATATGTCTGAAAACATGGTGGATTTTCCAGCTCTCCCCGTACCAAAAAGAACAATGCAACATAGACGAGGTTTTTTCATCAATGAGCTACAAGTCACTCGAGGATGTTGCAATGGTTGTAAATATTGTTCAACAACATATCGACCTTATGGGCAAATCTGCCGGCTGCGCCCAATAGATAAAGTCATTGAGGAAATCGAATCAATGCGACAAAAATATTTATATTTTACAGACTCATCATTGACATTGAATCCCGCTTATACAATACAATTATTTACCGCATTGAAAAATCTTAATAAAAAATTTGCATGTAATGGAAATGTCAATGTTCTTTTCCGCGATAAAGAACTAATAAAACTCTCGTTAGATGCCGGGTGCGTAGAATGGGCGATAGGATTTGAATCTATTTCGCAGGAAAGTCTTAATCTACTCGGAAAACAAACAAATAAAATAGATGAGTTTGCTCCAACAGTGAAAAAATTACACGACTTCGGTTTAGGAGTCAAAGGTAATTTTATTTTCGGTGCAGATGGTGACCATCCAGATATTTTTAATAAAACCATTGATGCTATATCTGATTGGGAATTAGATATTCCAGCATTTAGTTTCCTTACTCCGTTCCCGGGCACTCCACTCTATCAAAGTCTGGAGGCTGAGAAAAGAATCTTTTCAAAAGATTGGTCGCTGTATGACCTCAACCATGTTGTGTTCCAACCAAAACATATGTCTCCACAGGAACTCTCCGACGGGATGCAAAAGGTGCGCGATACCATGTATTCGTTTTCGAATAATCTAAAGCGAGCGGTGAGATGCTTTGGATCCAAACACGCTTCATTTGTTGCCACGGGTATCCAAAATTTCTTTATTTAACATTCATGAATGAAAAATGCGTGGCGATAGCCTGTTGTACAATAAACAGAGGATCAAGGGAATGGGCAAGAGATCCTTCAATGACACATGCCACACTACAAAGATTACAAGATTCCACTTGATGGCAAAATTCTTTAAATTCATCGCTGTGAAAAATTTCTTTAAACGAACAGTCTTTGACATTCCCCCATGGTTTGTCAAGAATGTCCTTGCATGAAAAAATTGTTCCATCTGCTTCTATGTAGATGAAGCTTTTCGGTGCATGACAGACATAGGATCTTTGTTGTTGAATATATTTGATATATTGAGTTGAATCAGAGATTTTATGACCTGCTTTCTTCAATGTTAATATTTTAGAAAACACGTTTGTAAGCTGAGCGCCTGAAGGCCTTAAATGATCATTATACCCCTTATACACATCCATCGGTTGAAACGTGATGGGAATGTCGAGGTCTTGAGAAAGTTTTACCAATCCATCGATTTTTTCTAAATTTAACGTGCAAATAACACTATAGATACTCAGAAGGGTGTTTCCACCTTTACACGCCTTAATTCCTTCGATTGCTTTTTCACGTATTCCTTTGACCCCGCGAAGAGTATCATGTAGTTCATCGTTTGAATCAATAGATACAACGATCATATCGGTGAAGGGTAATATTTCAGCATGCCGCTCTTTTAGATAATATCCATTGGTGACCACCGAGGTTACAAACCCTAATTTTTTTGCATACCTAAGAATGTCTGGTAAATCCTTACGTAAGAGAGGTTCACCACCCATCGCAACATAGAAAAGGACGCCAGCTTGTTTCGCATCTTCAAGCATTGTAAAAATTTTTTCTTTTGACATATCGGTGGTATGTTTTGCAGATCGTTTCCAACGTTCACATATCTGACAACGACAGTTACATTGAAAAGTGACATTATGAACAATTCTAAAAGGAGTCTGGAGGAATAATCTATTCTGCACTAGATAGAGCAGGATCATTGGTACAACACCATCTCATTTTCTCTATTAATAGATAACTCAATTAGAATACGGTTTTAAATGGTTTATAATGATTTTTTTCCCGATAGAATCATCTTGCATTAATGATATGCCAAAATAGGATTTTTATAAATAAAATACCCGACTATAACGATAAATTAAATACAATGAGCAATATATCATTTCTATTGTGGAGGCAAAGGAAGACGAGTAGAGTCTTAATAACAGATGCTCATCTGAAAGCATCACTTGCGGTAATCCGTTCATTGGGGAAGAAAAATATTCATATTGCCGCGGGAAGTGAGATTAAATCAGCTATCGGGTTACATTCTAAGTTCTGTTCTAAAAAATTTGTTTATCCCAATCCACGAATAAACGTTAATGATTTTTTGCAAAATCTTCTTCGCATTGTGAAGCAGGATCAATATGACTGTATAATCCCTACTCATACCTATACCGCTTTTATCCTTGCAAAATTTCGCGATCTTTTTTCAAATTACACGAAGATACCGCCACCAGATTTCCAAGTTTTTATCAATGCCTTTGATAAACAATACCTCCTCAATACTGCAATGAAAAACAATGTTGCTTGTCCAAGAACATATTCTTTCAATCCTTCAGACGAGGGGGAAGATGTTATTGAAGATTACCCGGTCATCATCAAACCAGCACGGAGACATGGGATAAAAATAGAGATATGTCACACACCCTCTGCATTAAGAAATAAATTTAATGCAATGAGCCGAAAGTATGGGCCGTGCATCGTACAAGATTATGTCCCCAATGGCGGAGAACTTGGTGTGTATACTCTTTTTAATGATAAATCAGAACCTCTAGCCCTTACAGTACAAAAGCGTCTTCGTAGTCTTAATTCATATGGCGGAATCAGTACTTTACGGGAGACCGTGAAAAATGATGCATTGGTTGATATTGCGTTTCATCTGCTAAAAACGATACGATGGTCCGGTGTTGCGATGGTGGAGTTTCGGATTGATGCCCGAGACGGAATCCCAAAATTAATGGAGATCAACCCACGGTTTTGGGGGTCCTTACAACTTTCTATTCTTTCAGGAGTCGATTTTCCCTATCTGTTCTATAAGAATATTATGCATGAGGAACAGACGTCAACATTACACTTTAAAGAAGGGGTCCAATGTCGGTGGTTCACAGGAGAAATCTCTCGACTGTTCAGCGGTAGTGGAAAATTGCAGATAATTCGAGATGTGCTACAGCCTTGTGCCCATGATGATATCATCTCACTGAAGGATCCAAAACCTATGATTGCCTCGGTCTTTTCACCCTGGGACTCCTCAGATGATGAACCACGAGATGACAGTTTTTTAAAAAACGATGAAATAAGCATAATCAATCTGAAGCAAAAAGAAGAGAATTCTCATGAAAATATTGCTCATTTTTCCTAAAGCTAAATACGCCGCTTCTTCAAAAAAAAAAAGACAAAGAGCCTTTCAACAAGTTCATTGGCGAAGCTGTCTCCCTTACCCTCCCTCAAGTGGCTGCCTCAACTCCAAGCGGGCATTCGATAGAAATTATTGATGAAAACTATGAACCTATCGATTTTAATGCAGATGCTGATCTCGTTGGTATAACCTGTATCACTATGACGGTCAACCGTGCGTATGAAATAGCAGATATGTTTCATATGAGGGGAATCCCGGTTGTTATTGGTGGTGATCATCCGTCAGCATTACCGACGGAAGCCAAACAACATGCTGATAGTGTGGTGGTCGGTGAAGCAGAAGACACCTGGCCGTTGCTCCTTGAAGATTTTACTCAGAATCGACTGAAACCGTTCTACGTTTCCACGTGAAACGTCCCCTCTGAATTAATCAATGAGCCACGAAGAGACCTCATAAAGCGGCGATATGTCGGTGATGGGCTGCTCATGCGAAGGGGTTGCCCTAATCAATGTGAGTTTTGTGCGGTAACAACACTTCATCACAAAGAGGAAAGACCTCTTGAAAAAGTCTTTGAGGAAATCCAACATATATCAGCACGAAAAATATTCATTTATGATCAAAACCTCACGTGGAACATGGAATACGCAAAGCGATTTCTCCAAGGATTACCAGGTATCAATAAACGATGGCTTGCGAATGGAACAGCAAATATGCTTGGAAAGGACGATGAATTTCTTGGACTAGCAAAAGACGCGCATCTTTTCTGCTGGTTTGTTGGTTTTGAGTCGATTTCTCAAAAAAGCTTAAACGGGGCAAAGAAAAAAACAAACAAGAGTGAGGAATTTGCGTCCGTCATACAGAAAGTGAGAAGTTATGGGATGATACTTGTCGGATCGTTCATATTTGGTTTTGATGAAGACACCCCAGATCTTTTTGATGATACTTTACAAGCGATTTCTGACTGGGGACTTGAGATGGCAGAGTTTCATATCCTGACGCCTTTTCCTGGGACCGCGCTATACAAAAGACTGAAAGTAGACGGGAGACTTCTAACCGAAGATTGGAGTAAATATACAACCACTAATGTTGTGTTTGAACCAAAAAATATGTCTGCGAAAGAGCTGTATGAGGGTACAAGACGAGTCGCAAAAGAGTATCATTCAATTCCAAGGATCATGAAACGGTCATATAATATATTAGAGACCACAAAAAATCCTTCTCTCGCCTATTACGTATTCCAGAGAAATCTTCGATACCGGGAACGATATGCCAATCAATTCAACTTCTAATGTCTAGAGATTAATAATGACGACGAAAATCGTTATATTAGGTGGTGCTTCAGGTGATGTTGGTCGTGATCTTACACGAATTTTATTAAAAGAGAAAAAACTGATCGACCATATAACCGTAACCGCACGTCACCTAAATGTCGCCTGTGATTTTGTCACAACGTTAGATGATCAAAGAGTAACTGCCATGCAGATTGACGTGACAGACAATACTCAGCTACTGAATGGCCTGAACAACCATGACCTTGTCGTCAATACCATTGGACCGTTTTCCCGCTATGCAATTCCGATTGTGAAGGCAGCGATACATTCAGGAGTAAATTACATTGATATCTGTGATGACATCGAACCAACATTCCAAGCTCTGCGCCTTGATAAACAGGCGAAAAAGGCAGGTGTGTTTATGATAATAGGGATGGGTTGGTTTCCAGGAATGTCAAATCTGAATGCAAAAGAGCTTACTAAACAAATGGAGGACGTAACCGAAATCGATACCGCTTGGGTGGCAGGGCGAAAGGCACCTGAAGAAAAACCGTCTTCTGGCATCGGAGGTACTGAGCATTTCTTCCGGTCTCTTACCGGGAAAATTGTTACCTTTCGAAATGGACAACAAGAGAAAATCCCTGCATTCCAGAAAGAGCTACAAATACCATTTCCTCAACCATTGGGGACTTGTTCCTGCTATCTCATGGAACATCCTGAACCGGTCATATTTCCCCTCACCATACCTGGGATTCAAAATGCCTCAACGTATTTTTCTCTTTATCCAATCAATCGCAATAAATTAGTACGCCTCTTTGCACGAATGATCGATATGAAACTGCTTTCCGTTTCACAAGTGACCAAAATAAACGCTGTCCTTGGAAAAACGAATGATAAAAAACAACTTCCGATACTCACCGGTTCATACATTTCATGTTGCGGATCAAGAAACGGTCAGAAAGGACAACTTCGTTACAGTGCGGTAAATACAAAAACTACGGTTGCGGAAGCAACCAGCCAGCCTCTAGCGTGTGCAATATTACATCTTGCGACACATAAGATAGAACCAGGAGTCTACCTGCCAGAAAATATTTTAAATATCGAGGATATCATTAAATTAGGACGATACTATGAGCTTCCTTTTGCACAAGACACTATTGATCTGCTCTGTTGGAACGACAAAGTGATTTCACCTTAACCATATAATGATGTTGATGACATTTGTATAGGTTTCATCGATGTAGAGAACCGTCGGAATCGTCTGATATTTCTTTTTTATGAATTGTAAGCTTAAAAGAACCCTTACATTGATACAATCCTATTCAATACTCTTTACGAGGAATTGAACCTTTCCTCCTGGTGTACGTTTGACTGCATCAACGTATTTTACAGTAATGTGAAATCCAGAACCTAATGTTTTTGTAAGTCGTTGTACAATCAACTGTTCGTCACTATCTGTAAACCCTTTACATCGAACTATTTTTAGTATAAGCTCTCCAGGTCCTTGCTGGAAAAATTGATATTCTTTCACAAGATTTGAACTACTAGGGACGATCGCATACATCCCAGTCATTGGTAATGCGTTCCCTGTTTTATTGATAATGAACTCCTGAGTCCTTCCTTCGATTTTCTTAAGCAAAGGATACTGTCGACCACAACAAGAACAATGGTGGTTTGTATACACGCCAATATCACCGGTTCGATATCTGATAAACGGAAAGATGTCGTTGGTAAATCCTGTTCCAACAATCTCACCTTTTTTGCCTTCTTGTGTTATTAGCTGACCATCTTCATCGATTAATTCGGTCACCCCGTACTCTGGAAACACGTGATATGAATCGGAGCATTCACAGGTAGCTGCAAAAACAACCTGTTCTGATTGATTATAAAAAGAAAATACCTTGCAGCGATAGACGTTTTCTAAAAATTTACGCTGCCATTCGTACAGGGTTTCACCAGAACAGAGGATCCCTCGCAGCTCAGAAAACAGGTTGTCTCCCTTTTTTATGATTAAATGACCTAGAAGGGATATTGCTGATGGAAAGCCGATAATATACTTTGGATTAACCCTTCTTATCTTTTCAAAAAGGATTTGTACATTCTCTTCTCGAAGCGAGTACGGCGAGAGCCTAAGGATCCTCCCGAATGCTTGTTTTTTCCAAAATTCATTACTTTGAACGATAAACAGATAGCGATGAGTCAACCGACACAGGGCGCGTTCCAATGTCATCGAATAAAAAGCAAAATGACTCGCTGCTGTTTTCCCTTTTTCGATAAAGAATGTCAATGGGTCTCCTGTGGACCCACCAGTTGACATTGACTCGAATCTGTGGCGTGGATAGTTACGCGCTCGCAGATCATCAATGTTGTTCCGTGCCAGTTCTTTTGTTACAAAGGGAAGTTTATGTAAATCATTAACTGAACAGATATCAGACGGCTGGAGCCCTATCGTGTCAAAAGAACACCGATAAAAAGGAACATTTTCATAAGCATGGATGATCAATTTTCTCAATCGTTCATTTTGATATTCTAGTAATTGTTCGCTCGTCCACCACTGTGAGCTTTTCAACAGAGAATGGAGTCGATGAAAATGGCGGTAATGGAGAAGAACCGACATAATCGTTTCATTAGCTGCATCGTTGTCAAAAAAACGCTCCCACAAGATTGTTTGTTGTTTTACGGGCATTCTCTCATTTCAATAAATATGTTGCCTTCTAATAGTTTTCTTATCAGATGGCATGTACCAAACGAAATAATCAAAAAGAAAACAACAGGGTTGTAGGGTATGTTCCTATCGAGATTAGACACCCACGGGTATAATTCCTTTTTAATGATATTTTGCCAAATACTAATATCTCAATATGATATTACAAAGGAAAATATGTTTTAAGCACGTTTGTCTTGAATCTGACTGGCAATCATCTGAGCCCATGCATTGGCCGTCTCAGGTTTCATGGTTTCTTTTTGGCCATCGAGCTTAGCCCACTTTTCTGGGGTTTTCCCTGGAAAGGAAATTAACGATGCGGGCTTGAGGCCATACTTGTCCACCACGGGTCGTAAGAATTTTTCGACCGCTCTGTTCGGATCCTCTATCGCTGTCCCACTTGATAGGAATAAGAATAGACGTTTATCGCGAAGAGCTTTCTGCTTCAGGACTTTTCTCCAGCGCCGGTACACCATGCCCATTCTGACACCGGTCCCGAGAACGACGGTGTCAAAAGCTGTGATGTCAGGGATGTCATTTGCAAGATTTCGAATCTCGACTGCTAGTCCGTTTGCTGTGAGTGTTTCCGCGATAACCTTAGCGTATTCCTCAGAAGCTCCACCTTTCGAAAAGTAAGCGACAAGTGTTTTATTCGTCATTGCCTCTCCAAGCCAAGGACATTTCCTACGAATTTAAGAACATTGTTATTAAACGCTATAAATGAAACCGGATGCTTCCGTCGGGAAGGGAACACGAATTTACTGGTAAATTAATTAAGATCGATAGTGCAGAGAATGAAAAAAGGAAGTGATATATAACTAAAAAACCATTTGTGAAAATATATGAGCCGAAGCGAAAAACCGACGAAAGCTTTTACTTTGTCTCTGATAGCGGGGATTTTTATATTAAGCAATACAGCGCTCCTAGGAGTTGCAGCAAGGTGGTTTCCTGGAATGATACCTACGCTTCCAGGATCATCAGCCAATGATACAACGGTTCTCTTTCGTCTTACAGCTGTTGGCCTGATATTTGGTGTTCTCGTATTACTTGGCGCCATACTGCTACGCATCAGACCTGCACACAAGAAAGCATGGGGTATCATGATACTAGTGTTCTCGATACCCAGCATAGTAACGGGTGGAGGATTCATAATAGGCTTCATATTGGGTATAATAGGTGGAGCATTAGCACTCTCACGGAAATCAAATGTGCAAGCTTAAAGAATTTGATATAAACTTCTTCAGGTGGGATTAAAGTGACCGAAAACGAAGAGGAATACACGGAATATGTCAAGGCTTTGGATAAATCGCGTGTCACCATGTTGTCTCTTTTTTCAGGTTTTACATTCAGCGCCATAACGCTTCTTCTTGACCAGCTTCCGGATCCAAGTAGTTTCATCTCACAACTCACTCTTTTCTTCTTAGTTGTCTTATTCGACTTATGCCTATTCTTGTTAGCCTGGCAAACCATAATCATGATTGGTACGTGGAATGTAAGCAAGGTACCAGCACATGCGAAGTGGGAGTTGTCCGTTTTCAATTTGTTGTTGATGATCGTTTTCATTTTGTGGGGTTGGTTAGTAGTGTTGATGTTTCTACTACGGAATCTGACCTTCCTCATGCTGGTGTCAGGTGTTTTATGGGCGGCAGTCATTATCACCGCTGTAGCAGTATTACGCAGCACGGTCAAACGTTTAGGATGGTCAGCCACAGAGGAACTAAAAAACATCAGGGGTAAATAAATAAGAGTATGTCCACTATGTCATGATGAATATACGGATGACGATTTCTTATCCCCGGTTCTGTTCACTAAATTTATTGGAAAATTAGTCTAGGCGAAGGGATTTGAATCTATAATTACCGGTGAAAATTAACTTTTTCTCTTGTTGAAGAAAAATTGTTAACACATCTATTTTTCATTATGTATGATACTTTTAAGATAAGTACGTTCAACATAAATAGCTATAGGAAATCCGAAAAACCAGCTCGCCATAGAATAGAGGGGATTAAAAAATGAGATAGGTATAGAAATCAAAAAAATACTTGGTGAGATAAAAAGTCGTAATGTGAGGTTTCGAATAAATTTTGGATGAAGGGTCTCATCCACTAAATGATACCCTTTTGAAGCATGTATCCAAAGAAGACACATGCTTATTCCTGTAGCTGCGAGAAGAACTGCATAAACAATCACCGCACTCTGGTTGGCGGGATATTTTCCTATTAAATCATTAGGAAATGGAATCAAGACAATGAACATAAGAAATACGAGATTCAGAGAAATGAGTCTTCGGTCGTATCGTTTAATGAAATAGATTGTTCGATGGTAGCTAATCCAATAGTTTCCTATGATAAAAAAACTGAGGATAAAACTAATGAATTTTGGTAAAAGTCTGATGATCTCGTTGTTCAACTGGGATGCGATGAGGTTTTCGGGGAGCTGGATGACTCGAATATCAATTGCAAGAAGTGTAATTGCGAATGCAAAAATCGCATCGCTAAACAGAGATAATCTTTCGATACTGAAACCATGTGGGGTTTGTTGTTCTAAACTTTTTATTGACTTATTCTTTGCCATAGTATTTTTCAAAACAATATAAATTCTCTGATTCTTCTTCTTTTCGTTGATATAAAAATGCAAGTTATGCAGGGGACGGGGTTTGAAACTTTAGCAATAGTGCCCCGAGAGGGATGCGAAAAATCAATGATTTTTCTCCTGTTGAGCGAGAATAAAGTGCTCCCGTCGGGATTACGTGCTAAGACTTCAGAGCCCACAGGACGGGAGACGTGAAGATCTGGCAGAAAATATTCCTGGGGGGTTTCTTGTTAGAGGTTAAATGCCCCTCCAATATTTTGTCGATTTTAAGAAACCAGAGGGAAAGCACTGACACGTTTTTCCTTTCGGTGCGAAAAGCAAAAAAAGAAAAAAAGAGGTGGAATTAGAATCCCAAGAGGTACCTAAAAAGGGGGAATGCATTTGGAAATCGCACGAGTAATCTTGCAAGGAACCCATTATATTCGATATTTTGACTCAGCGGGGTGGTGAGGGTGACCGGGATTACGCAGGAATCACTACTGTTATTCTTGTTGACGATCGTGATATTTCCTTGGAACCCTGTATTCTTTTCGTTAGGTACGACCATGTACACCTGGACGGTCACTGATCCTAGTGCTGGGGTGAGGTCCTTACCGGACGACGGGGTGAACGTCCACGTCCCCCAGGTCAGGGTATTGTCCACAGTCCAGTTCAGCAGCGAGTCGTTATCTCCTATGTTCATCACTTGGAAACTGCCATGTACGGTCGCCCCTGGTTTGATGTTGGACCAGGAGAGGCTCCCGTTGCATTCGAGATCAGGGTGATGTGGGGGCTGCGGTGGTGGTGGTTCATACGGTGGGATGTATTGGGTGCGGTAGACCTCGTCGTTCATGTACGGATAGGGGTTGTTGAAGGTCCAGACGATCTGCTTGTCCGGCGTGACCCGAATGAACACCCCGTTCCATCCAGAGCAGATGAGGGTATCGCCGTTCAACATCCGCTGGGCGCCACCAAAGCCATCTGAGAAGAGGTTTTGCGGCAGCATGAACTGCCAGGAGAGATTAGCAGGGCCATAGGGCTCCCCGGCAGGCGGTTGATAGTATTCTCCCGTCGCATTGTCGATGTCAGGGGTGAACTCATCGCAACTGGAAAGATATCCTCCCGGTCGGTTATTGCCATTGGAGAAGACGAGGATGTTTCCTGCATGGGGAAGACCGGGTTTGACCCAGCAGACTTGGTGTTGGAGATACAGTTTCTCATCCGCAGCGGTTCCTCGATCATACGCCTGCGGGTTACCCCAGCGGTAGATGAGATCGCCGCCGTGGCCATATATTCCTCCAGTGTGGCCTGTGGCTTCTTCTGTGGTCGTGCTATGGTCGATAATCCAGATTTCGTCACAGTTATGGGCACTGAGGAGGATTTGGTCAGTCTCGGGGTTGTAATCGATGGAGTTCATGTAGGGCCAGCCGACGTTCCACCAATAGTCGCAGTTGATGTCAGCAAGCTCTGGATGATCAGCGATGACGCCATAGTTGTCTTTGGTAGGATTGAAGTCTTGGATCATGTGATCCCAGATATACCATTCCCAGACGATGTCCCCACTGGTGGGTCCAGTCTGGTGGACTTGGATGACAAAATTGGGGTTGAAATTGCCAAACCAGATAGTGTTAGGGTTGCGTCCTTTTTGAATGGCTTGGGCGGCTGATTTGATTTCTTGCATGATGATGAGGAAGTCACCGTTGGGGAGGATGGCGATGTCATGGGTGGCATAGCTGCTGTCTCGGGTATAGCGGTAATCCCAGAGGAGGCTGCCGTTATAGGCGACTACTTGGACTCCACCACGACCAGAGTCAATGGTGAAGTACACGGAGCCGTCATGATCCATGTACGAGTCATATAAGGGATAATAATCACCCTGCCAGGTATGGTTGACGACGCCGGTCTCGTTGATGAGATAGGCCGTCGTTGAATGCCAGGGCTGGTACAGGAAGTGACCTTCCTTGCTAGCAAGCGGCAAAGGTGGCATTAGGCTCTCTTTGCTCTGTGAAAGAGCTCCGGTGTTGAAAAGAGTTGCCGTGAAAAGGGCGGTGGTAATCAGTACTATGATTTTGGTATAATTCTTATGGTTCATGTCTCATCCTCATGTGAAATCTTTGAGTGGGATGGATATTTCGTGTTTCTATCCAGTTGTCAACATATATGAATGTTGATTTCAGGATAGAAATCCCCTTAATCTAGTAACGTTCCATGGGCTATATAAAAATATGCCTGATTTTTCATAAAAAACCATGATATTAAAATCAAAATGTAGGGGAGGGGATGTGATG
>DQIQ01000061.1 GCA_003942085.1 Thermoplasmata archaeon
GCACGGCGACTGGTATTGCCAACATGACCTTCACCTTGACAATTAGGGATGTTCTGGTAATTGGCGACCGGACCGGGAATTAAAATATGAAAATATGAATGAAAAATCCCCTATTCGATCTTTTACACATTCTCGCAATCTGACAACCGAATCTCATGTTCATGCAACAAGATCATTCGTTGTGACAATTCAATTTAGGTTTATGATGAAAATCGAGTGAATAAGTAATGAATACATAAGTATCTTTTTCAGAATTTCTGATTTTTTCAGTAGTGAACAATCACTTTTTATTAGTATCTTGACAAAATTAATTTACAATTGACACATTATAGAAGTAATGATTACGCTGACAAACCGTGTTTGGCATTTAAGCAAAATTATATTTCTCTGTCTGCTGATTGTGTTACCGGTTACTGTTTTTGCCCTGGAAAATTCGATAAATTCAACGATTCTGACGGAAAATTCTCAAATAAATGTCAGCCAATCATTAACTCAAAATGGGATTGAACCATCACCACTGGCACCTGTACAGCTTTCAATCCGGAAACCTTCTGCCATTTCCCCGGCACCCCCCGGATCGCCGAATTCCTCAAATCCTGATCTGAAAGATCCTCTATTACAAGAACGGGTAAGTGCTAACAATCATGATATTATTACGGATCCCAGAACAGGTCAAAAATATATAAAAGACTTGGTTATTGTCCGATTTAAATCCCAAAAGAATGCAGAAGTATCCATTTCACAGGAAAAAATACGCTTAGCTCACGCAAATGTGGGGGCAAAGGTAGAAAAAGAGTTCAGCACCGGGGATGTTGCTGGCTTGCAGCTCGTGAAATTGCCAAATGGAACTGATGTTCAATCCGCAATTATTGCATACGAATCAAATCCTGATGTCCTTTACGCTGAGCCGGATTATGTTATAACCATTCTACCGGATCAGAGTCGGTCAAGTATCAATAATGTAAACTCCGCAACAATTCTCTCCATACCGAATGATGCTGACTTTTTCAACCAATGGAGTTTTCATAACATCGGGCAAACTATTTTGGATATTTCCGGGACACCGGGTGCTGATATCGATGCACCGGGAGCATGGGATATCTCAAAAGGATCGAACAGTGTCATTGTTGCGGTGATCGACACCGGGGTTCTCTATAACCATATATTGACGATCTTCGTGGATGGAATTTTATCACTAATACATCAGATCCGATTGATGATAACGGTCATGGGACACATGTTTCAGGAACAATCGGGGCTGTTGGGAACAATGCCATTGGTGTGACGGGTGTAAACTGGAATGTCAAGATCATGCCCCTTAAGGCGTTCAATCCTGCGGGTGTTGGCGACACTATTGATGCAATTGCTGCCATCAGGTATGCAAATGCAAATGGTGCATCAGTAATCAGCAACTCTTGGGGCGGACCCGATTATTCTCAAGCCTTGAAGGATGCGATTGATGCTTCTCCGGCCGTTGTTGTTTGTGCTGCAGGAAATTCTTATCCTGGAAATGATAATGATCTCATTCCCGTGTATCCTGCAAGTTATAACAGTTCAAACATCATTTCGGTTTCCGCTACTGATCAGGATGACTACCTTGCTTCTTTCTCAAATTTTGGCTTCGACTCTGTGGATCTTGCCGCACCGGGGGTAAATATTTTGAGTACCCTCAATGTTGCCGGGGCGTATGGGTATAAGAGTGGCACATCTATGGCGACGCCTCATGTCTCCGGAGTGGCGGCGCTCGTAAAATCGGTGAATCAGTCGCTGACATCCGTACAAATAAAAAATATCATCCTTTCGAATGTGGATTCGAAAGTTTCCCTTTCCGAAAAAGTTGCATCGGGGGGACGATTGAATGCCTACAAGGCGGTCGCAGCAACACCCCCTGCCCCTCCGAATGCGGATTTCATCGGGGTCCCGAGAAATGGAACGTTACCTCACACCGTGGCGTTCACAGACCTTTCGACAAATCTGCCAACCATATGGCTCTGGGAGTTCGGTGATGGTAATACTGCAAACTCAACTATGCAGAACCCGGTCCATACATATCACACCGCCGGGAACTTTACTGTTTCACTGACAGCGGGTAATGTTGCGGGAAACAACACTGTCACGAGACTCGGATATATCAACATTACAAGTGGGATGTCCGAGACCGGTGTGTATCGACCTGGTGTCGGGTTCTATCTGAAGATGGATAATGGCAGCACATGGACACCGTCAACCGATCTTTATCTAGCCTGGGATAATGCCGCCGGTGACCGCCCGGTTGCCGGAGACTGGAATGCGGATGGGCGAACCGAGACCGGTGTGTATCGACCTGGTGTCGGGTTCTATCTGAAGATGGATAATGGCAGCACATGGACACCGTCAACCGATCTTTATCTAGCCTGGGATAGTGCCGATGGTGACCGCCCGGTTGCCGGAGACTGGAATGCGGATGGGCGAACCGAGACCGGTGTGTATCGACCTGGTGTCGGGTTCTATCTGAAGATGGATAATGGCAGCACATGGACACCGTCAACCGATCTTTATCTGGCCTGGGACAATGCGAATATGGACTTACCCATTGCAGGTAACTTTGTTTAACAATAAGAATCTCCATTTTATCATCCAGGATCAATATATTCAGGTATTCGTTTGATAGCTGGTTTACAACTTTGATGGTACATCTGACGAACTCTTCCATTATGGAATAACCGGGAATATTTTGATAGTTGTTGACAAGAATGAGGTTGCATTCAGATGCCGGCGTCGTACAACCTTTTAAAGGGAAATGGTTCTAATTTACCGCAAAGATACTGTTACCAAAAAATATTTTCACTCGATATTAATGGAGATTTATTGAAAATTGGAAAATGGCAACAAGTTTTTCGTAACTTTTTTTAATCGAAAATTCTTTCATAAAAAATGCACTATTTTTCCTGTTGAGGCTCATTGTTATTTTTTTTGGTGATTGTAAGTATCTTTGAATTTTTCATTTTTCAGATTATAATCTTGGCAACCCTTAAGTGAATTGTAAACGAAATTAAAATCAATGAAATATTTTGTAACCGGTGGTGCAGGTTTCATCGGAAGTAACCTTGTCGACAGATTACTGTTACAGGGTAACGATGTCACGATATACGATAACTTTTCCACAGGAATTCCAGAATATCTTGAAAATGCGAAAAAAAATTCCGGGTTCACGCTGATCAAAGGTGATCTTCTTGATCCCGATTTATTAGACGAAGCAATTTCTGGTTGTGATTTTGTCTTCCATCTTGCGGCGAATGCCGATGTCCGTTTTGGCACAGAGCATCCAGCCAAAGATCTTCACCAGAATACCATTGCAACATTTAATGTTCTTGAAGCAATGCGGAAGAATTCCATCGATAAAATTGCATTTTCTTCAACGGGTTCCGTCTACGGGGAGGCAAAAGTCATTCCTACTCCGGAACATGCACCTTTCCCAATTCAAACCTCCCTGTATGGTGCATCCAAACTAGCTGGTGAAGGATTAATCGAGGCTTACTGTGAAGGCTTCGGTATCCAGTCATGGATTTTTCGTTTTGTATCGATCTTGGGAGAACGATACCCGCACGGGCATGTTTTCGATTTTTATAAGCAGCTCCGTATACACCCAGAAAAACTGGATGTTCTTGGGAATGGGCACCAGAAAAAATCGTATCTTTATATACAGGATTGTCTTGATGCAATATATATCGCTATACAGAATTCCCATGAAAAAGTCAATATTTTCAATCTTGGCACAAATGAATACTGTGAAGTAAATAATTCAATTAACTGGATCTGCGAATATCTTGGATTGACACCCAAGATTCAGTATACCGGGGGAGAGCGGGGCTGGATTGGAGATAACCCGTTTATTTTTCTTGACTGTTCAAAGATCCGTTCCTTTGGGTGGAAACCAAAATATTCAATTAAAGACGGAATCATTAAAACTCTTGAATTTCTCGAAAACAATCAGTGGATACTTGAGAGACGTATATGAAAATCTGCGTATTCGGCTTGTGGCATCTGGGATCTGTAATTTCAGCATGTCTTGCTAAGTTAGGGCATACTGTTGTGGGACTCGATTTCAACAAAGATTGTATAACAAATTTTCAGAATGCCAAAGCGCCGGTTTCCGAACCGGGATTGAATGAATTAATTCATGAAAACATTCAGAGAAAAAACCTGAGTTTTACTTCCGAGCCTGAGATTGCACTGGCAAAAATAGATGTTTTGTGGGTTGGGTTTGATACACCGGTTGATGAAAAGGATAATGCTGATTTTAGTTTGATTGTGAAAAATTTTGAAAAAATTTCAAAATTAGTTCCGGATCAAACTAAAATTATCGTCTCATCTCAAGTACCTGTTGGATTTACCCGGTATCTGCGAAACGAATTCCAAATAAAGTATCCCGGAAAAAAAGTGTATTTTGCCTATTCTCCGGAAAATTTACGACTGGGAAAATCGCTGAAAACATTTTTGGAACCGGATAGAATTATCATAGGGGTTAATTCCGATGAAAAAGAAAAATTTCTCCCTGTCTTTACTACTATTAGTGATCGTTTGGAATGGATGAGTATTGAGTCTGCAGAGATGACCAAGCATGCAATTAATGCTTTTCTCGCAACATCTATTTGTTTTGCAAATGAATTGGCAACCCTGTGCGAACGTGTAGGGGCGAATGCAAATGACGTTGAACGAGGACTGAAAACAGAAGAACGAATCGGTCCCAAAGCATACCTTACTCCGGGAAATGCATTTTCCGGAGGAACACTTGCAAGAGACGTTCGGTTTTTGCAAAATATTGGTAAAAAAAATCTCCTCCCCCTCTATCTTATAAACTCTGTTCTCGAGAGTAATGACTTCCATAAAACATGGATCCAACGGAAGTGCAAGGAGATCTTAGGAGATCTGAACGGAAAACGCATTACAGTTCTGGGATTGACCTACAAACCCGGCACAAACACGCTTCGGCGATCCATGTCCGTTGAATTATGCGAATGGATCAAGGATCAGGGAGCTGAAGTGACAGCATTTGATCCTGCAATTCATGAATTGCCTCAGGATTTACTGGCCGTAATTTCACTATCAGCTGATCTTGCAAGGTCTGTGGAAACTGCAGATTGTATTATTGTCGCGACGAAGTGGCCGGATTTCCAAAAAATTGAAACCGATATCATAACAATGATGCGAAGGAAAACAATTATTGACCCGAATGGATGTATGGAAGTCCTTCTGGGGAATGTGCACACTATCGAGTATTTTGCAGTGGGGAGGAGTAGTTTGTGAAATTATCCGGGCGTAACGCGATCATAACCGGGGCAAACAGGGGTTTTGGTTTCGCAGTTGCAAAAAAATTTGTTGAAGAAGGAGCTTCGGTAGTAATCTGTGGTAGGGATCCAGATCAGGTTTCGAATGCTGTTGATACCTTAAGGAAACTCGCTTTTTCGAAACATACAATTATCGGATTGCCACTTGACGTATCGAAAGAAGAAAGCGTTAAAAATTTAATCGATACAGCAATAGCTAAGTTGGGGCGCATCGATATTGTTGTTAACAATGCCGGGGTTTATGGACCCAAAGGACTCATCGAAGATGTTGATTCCGGGGAATGGATCTCTGCAATCAACATTAACCTGTTTAGTGTTTTTTTTATGTGTAAATGGATCCTGCCCCATATGAAAAAGAATAATGCCGGGAAAATAATTAATCTGTCCGGAGGAGGTGCAACGGCCCCTCTGCCAAGAATAAGTGCATATGCAGCATCCAAGGCCGCTGTGGTGAGATTGACAGAAACTCTTGCAGAAGAATGCAGAGAGTATTTCATTGAGATCAATGCGATCGCTCCCGGTGCACTCAATACCCGGCTTCTTGAGGAGGTCATAGAATCAGGTCCGGACAGGGTTGGAAAAGCGTTTTATGAAAAAGCCCTGAAACAGAAATCCGAAGGGGGCACTCCTCTTGATTTGGGCGCATCACTCTGCGTATATTTGGCATCTTCTGAAAGCAACGGTATAACCGGGAAACTAATTAGTGCCCCCTGGGATCCTTGGCAGAACCTTGCACACTATCGAGAAGATCTGAAAAATACTGACATCTACACCCTCAGAAGAATCGTTGAGAAAGATCGGGGAAAAAACTGGGAGACTTAAAGTGAAAGTCGGTATAATCGGTTGTGGAGCGATTGGCAGGAAACGTGCTCTATCATTAGGGGACCATGAACTCGTGATTGCCGTTGATACCTCTCTGGAACGGGCAAATGAAGTAGCGAAATTGAAAAATTGTTCCACGATAAGTACAAACTATGATGATGCATTGAACAACGATGAAATTGATCTGATTCTTATTTCTACGACGAATGAGATCCTTGCAAAAATTACTCTGGCTGCGGTCACTGCCGGCAAGCATGTGCTCGTAGAGAAACCTGCCGGTAGAACCCCCGAAGAGCTTATTCCGATTATTGAAACAGCGGAGGAAAATAATGTTTTCGTAAAAGTGGGATTCAATCACCGGTATCATCCCGCTTTATTGAAAGCAAAACAACTGGTGGATTCTGGTGGCATTGGACCTCTGATGTTTATTCGCGGCAGATATGGTCATGGAGGACGTCTCGGATATGAGAAAGAGTGGCGTGCGATTCCTGAAAAATCCGGGGGAGGTGAGCTTATTGATCAGGGAGTTCACCTGATCGATTTGTCACGGTGGTTTCTGGGGGAACTCAGCGTTGTCAAAGGTTTTGCTCATACCTATTATTGGGATATGCCGGTTGATGACAATGCTTTCCTGATGTTAAAGAATGCAAACAATAAGATTGCGTGGCTCCATGTCAGCTGCACTGAATGGAAGAATATGTTCTCCTTTGAAATTTATGGGGAAACCGGGAAACTCCATATTGATGGTCTTGGCGGAAGTTATGGAGTTGAACGGTTATTCCTTTATAAAATGCTTCCAACAATGGGACCGCCGGAAACAACAATGTGGGAATATCCTTTTGCGGACAATTCCTGGAATCTTGAATTGGATGAATTTATCCGGTATATCGAATTGCAGAGAGAGCCCGAAGGAAATATATGTGACGCAAAAAAAGCACTCGACATTGTCAAGATTATATATGATGAGTGTAATTACAGGGTGAATGTATGATTATCACACGAAGTCCTTTAAGAATCTCCCTCGGAGGCGGGGGAACAGATCTGCCCTCATATTATCAAAAATATGAAGGCTTTTTAATTTCTGCTGCTATTGACAAATATGTCTATATTAATTTGCATGATACCTTCGTTGACTATCTTATCATAAAATACTCCAAAATGGAAGAAGTAAAAAGTATCAATGAGATAAAACATCCCATCATTCGCGAATCATTAAAACTGTTGGGATTTGACGCCCGCTATCTTGAAATTGCAAGTCTTGCAGATATTCCGGCAGGTACTGGTTTGGGATCGTCCGGGAGTTTTACCTGTTCGCTTCTCAAAGCTCTTCACACGCATAAAAAAAACATTATCACTCCTGCGGAACTGGCAGAACAGGCGTGTCATATTGAACTTGATATTCTTGGTGAACCTGTTGGAAAACAGGATCAATACATCTCTGCATATGGTGGGATCAATTGTTTTACTTTCTGTAAAGATAACCGGGTAAAAACAGAAAAACTCAATATTTCGCAGGAAACTCTTTACAATCTTGAAGACCATCTGCTGCTCTTCTTCACCGGTTACTCCCGATCCGCGTCTATTGTCCTCAAGGAACAGGATGATAAAAGTAAAAAAAATGATTCATCAATGATCGATAACCTGCATTTCGTAAAAGAGCTGGGATGTAAAAGTAAAACAGCATTCGAAACCGGAAATCTTGAGGAATTAGCCGATATCATGAATGTCCACTGGGAACAAAAGAAGCATCGGTCAAACGCAATGAGCAATAACCGAATCAATACCTGGTATAATATTGCCATGAAGAATGGTGCTCTCGGGGGAAAGCTCATAGGTGCCGGGGGTGGTGGGTTTTTGATGTTCTATGCCGAGGACACCAAAAAACTCCGACATGCGATGGCGCATGAAGGACTTCGGGAAGTCCGCTTCCGTTTTGATTTTGACGGAAGCAAAGTGGTGACCACATCATAATGCTGCCAGTTGTCATTCTTGCTGGAGGGCTTGCCACGCGCTTGTATCCGTCCACCCGGACGGTTCCCAAGGCGCTTATCCTTGTCAATGGCCTGCCTTTTATCGATCACCAGCTGTCGATACTGAAAGAAAAAGGAGTATCTCATGTCATTCTCTGCATTGGTAATCTTGGTTCTTTGATTGAGGAATTTGTGGGGGACGGGTCACAATGGGGAATGCAGGTTCAATATTCGCATGACGGTGATGTACTTCTGGGAACAGGTGGTGCAATCAAAAAAGCAACCCCTCTACTCCCGGATTCATTCATTATCATGTATGGGGACTCATATCTTGATATTGATTTTAATCTGGCAGTAAAGGAGTTCTACGCTCAAAAACTTCCGGTCCTGATGACCGTTTATCGAAACCGGAACGAACTGGATATAAGTAATATACTCATGAAGGATGGCAGG
>DQIQ01000062.1 GCA_003942085.1 Thermoplasmata archaeon
CCAAGTATAGTTAGATCATCATCCATAGTGCACCTGTGCGAACAGGCGATATCCATCTAGGAGGATTAAACGTTTCGGGTACGACAATGGTCAGGAAAAAATAGGGGTTTTATTCGCTTCCTCTACGCCGACTTAGATGATATTTTTTCATTTCTCGTTCAAGGAAACGATACACCGTTGGATGTTCACTGCCGCTCAGCAGCATATCCAGAGCTCGCTTTGCGATATCCATGGATTCAAAATCAGCAATCACCCCCACGGTATGACCATACACAGCAAGGACCCCGCCAGTGAGACCTTCGATCACTCGCTTTGTTTTGCCCTCACGGCCGATGACCCTGCTTTTCACCCGCAAGAGATGAGAATCAGTTTTCCCAACATAATCATAAATATCAAAGATATACAGCTCGGTTTCTTCCCCGAACAGACGGAAAGCATGCTCAGGTGAGAACCCTCGTCCGATCGCACGGACCACATCTTCTACCTTCAAGGGAATGAGAGGGTCTTTTGCCTCCTGTTCATTGAACGCGACATCACCCTCCTCAGAGTCGATCTCAAGGCGTACCTGTGAGATTCGCTCAATCGTCTTTTTGGTTTCACCGTCCTTACCGATCAGTACACCGACACGCTCTTTTGGAATGCGGATATATCTCATGGTTCATCACTTCTTTTTCTTCGTCAGTTTCTCAAAGATTTCTTGTTCATTGCTTTCTATGCCGTATCTCTTGAAATAATGGGTGATATTATGAATATCCCGTTTCAGGAACTCCAGGGAGGACGGATGATCAAGCAGCACCGCTTGACCGACATCAATGATGTAGGGTTTTTGCCGAAACATGAGAATATTAAAGGCACTAAGATCAGCATGGACGACCTTTACCGAATACATCATAGTCATAAAGGTCATGATTTCGTCAAAGACCTTCTGTGGGTTACGTAGAACCACATCTTTGAGCATCGGTGCTGCCTTGGCAGCATCCCCGATATAGTCCATTATCAAAATGTTATGTAAACATTTCAGCGGAGCTGGGACACGGACTTTTGCCTTACGCAATAAATAGAGGTTTTTATATTCCTTTCGTGCCCATTCCTCTATGATATCCCGCCTATTTTTATACCCATATTCAAACCGGGGATCACCCTCGATGTAGGAGGCGATATGCTTAAAGGTCATCGTGGACGTCCGGTAGATCTTGATTGCAACAAAATCCTTCTCCGGTGTTGTCCCCCGAAAGATGTTTGCTTCTTTTCCCGTCGATATCGGGAAATCAACCTGATCAATCACGTTATCAGAAATCAACTTCCCCAACCGCAGAAGCGTCTGTTTGTCGAACACCTCACCAAAGGTCTTCCGATTAGGGACTATACGGTCCAACATTCCTTGGGTCTGTCGATCGAGTTTCTTCAGCCACTTGTCATCAAGAAGTTTATCAGAAGACATTAATTTCCTCTGGGAGTAATTTTCTTCTGCTCAGGCTGCTTGCCTGAGTCCTGCTGTATCGAAAAACAATGTCTGCTTTCTCATTTTGGATATCCCAGGGTTTGATGATGAGTAGATCACCAGCACGCACCCGAGCCTTGCGTTTCATCTTTCCAGGGATACGAGCCATCCGAGATTTCTTATCCTCACAGACGACATGGATGCGAGAACCACCGAGCAGCTGCTCCGCAATCGCAAACAGTTCATTGTTGTTTCGATTGGGCAACGGCAACCGGTAGTATCCTTCATCGCCATCCTGGTTTCTTGCATGTGGATTATGTGGTCTTGCATACATATTCTGAGGTGGTGTCATACTTTAAAGCCCCAACGTATCAGAAATCCTCTTGAGCGCGTTTAAACTCAGCTCAAGAAACATCTGAAGTTCTAGTTCCATATCTCCACATAGTTCAATTCGTTTTCGGTTGCAGCCCGCAGCAAAGGATTTGTCCTTAAACTTTGTAAGCAAGGTCTTCGTGGTCACATCAGCAAGTTTTTTTGAGGGCATGACCAGAGCTGCAGCGATGATAAGCCCGGAGACCGCGTCGGCAGCAATCAACGATTTATCCAGATAGGTCTGTGGAATCTGCGCTGTATACTGATAGTTATGAGCCTTTATAGCGTGTATTGCTTCCTCAGGGAGCAGATCATACAGTACTTTCACGGTTACCATCGAATGCTTTTCAGGCTCATTTTTCGTGAAATCATAATCCAGGTCATGCAGCAGTCCGGTAAGAGCCCAGAGGTGAGGATCCTCGCCTAGTTTTTTTGCCATTTCCTCAAGAATCACCTCGACGGCCATGGAGTGTTTGATCAGGTTTTTTGTCCGCAGGTTCTTCTTCAGTAATTCGTAGGCTTCATCCCGGGTCAGCATATGAGAAAAGAGTAAAGCTGGAGTTGATTTAAACTTTCCTCAAAGCATCAAAAGATTTTAAGCCTACTATCTGTTTTCTTCCTTGCTGGTGAACGTATAAAAACCATCATGATCGTTGATGAGGAAACCAATCTTCTCAGACAGGTCAAAGAAATGTTGGCAAAGGATGACGTCGAGGTCGTGACGGTCAGCGACAGCAGAAAAGCTCTTGATCATCTTAAAGAAGAAAACGAAGAAACCTTTGATCTTATCCTGGTAAACACAAGAATGCCGGGGAGTACACAGACAACCGCGTTGTTCTCCATGAAACCAGCGGTGAAAAAAATACCCAGTGGTATTGAAAATTTCTTACAAAAACCATTCACCAAAGAAGAACTGGTCGAGTTTGTCAAAGAAAAGATAAAACACCAATGATTTTTCTCATGCGAAAAAAACCATGGTGTCTGCTTTTTTCATTACTGCATCATTTAAGGGTCTTAACCCATTCGTAGACCGGCTCAACTAGTTTTTTGATCCGTTCTTTTTCTGGGTTCATCGGCAATGGTTCCCAGGAGTCTGCCGGCTCAAAATGAAAATCATTCACTGCACCTATTCGCTGTTCTTTTGGTTTGAAGACGATCTTCAGGGGCATGCCGAATTCAACGTCCCAGGGATCCAGCCCATGCAGCTCGTTTGCCATAGCAACTTTGCTGGTCCCAATATTTGCGTAGACCAGGATGATCGGGAGTCTTTTTAGCGAGGACCGACCACTCCAGCCGGCGACCGTCCAGGTGTGGACCTTTGCGGTCAGCGGCATTTCCATCCACTCGGTTTTTTGCAAATTACAGTTCAGATTCCAACAATGGGTACGGACCGGCACCCAGGAATCCCCGCATTTCGGGCAACGAGTCCCCATGATTTTCCCGTCGAGCAATCCTATGAAGAATTTACTGTTCCACCCATGTCGAATCGTGTAGAGCTGATCATAATGAAGGAACTGGTTCATGCTGCTGCGGTCCTCTGATATCTCATGGCCGACAAACGCTAGACCAGTTTCCTGGACACCATATGGACGGTACTCTTTTTTCTCAGAAAATACCGGTATGTCAGCGAATTTCTCTTTTTTATTTTTTACAACAACGGTCTCAACCATGGTTCTAATGCCTCCTCAGGATGAAGTTGGAAATACTCGTCCCTGTCCCGGCATGGCTGTTCACAATGCCACATTCAGGGTCGGAAACCTCAGTTTTTCTGCTCAGATGTTTCTGTGGGATCATGCCTGCAAGCTGATAATAACATTCAATGGTGCTCATCAGGCCAGTGGCACCGACCGGATGTCCATAACCAAGCAGCCCACCACCAGGGTTCATCGGGATATCTCCCTGAAGGCTTGTGCGTTCGTCCCGGATGAACTTTGCAATAGTGTGCTCATCAGCCAGTCCGAGTGCTTTGTAGATCTGTGCTTCTGAGGTAGAGAACGCGTCATGGATCTCACCAAAATCAATGTCCTTCAATGGATCGTTGATGCCTGCCATCTTGTAAGCTTGTTCTGCAGAGCACCGGCACGCGGCAAACTCGGTCATCCCTGGGTACCCAGGGCCATAGCGTTTACTCCAACCCGGGTTGTTCAACCGGTCACCAGCGCGGATCGTGCAACTTGACAGTCCCATACCATCAACCGTCACATAGTGATCAGGGTTGACTTTCTTTGCGTACTCCTCAGAGCATACCAACAGAAACGCAACCCCTCTGCTCATCAGACTGCAATCATATTTCTTAATAGGATAGGAGATGAGCCGGGAGTTCATCACGTCATCGACCGTGATGTACCTATGTTCGTTGCGGTACCATTGCGCCTTAGGATTATCCATCGCGTTGTTCTTGTTTTTCACCGAAATCGTCGCGACGTCTTCTTCAGTAACCTTGTTTTCCTTCATCCATTTGTTCGCCATCGCTGCATAGTAAATCGGGTAGATGCCGCCGACCATGAGCTCATATCTGATATCCGAGGCCATCGCGATGAACTCACTACCTTGCGACTGTGAGACGCTATCCATGGTCTCCCAGCCGGTGATACCCACGACATTATGTTGGCCGGACATGATCGCAAGAGCTGCTGCATAGAGCGCTGAGCCGCCGGTGTTTCCCCCGTTCTCGACACGGTAATGTGGAAGGCCGACAAGCCCAAGATGATCATGAATGATCCATTCAGGTGCGAGCTGATGACCGAAATGAACCGAGAAATGGGAATAGATCATCAGGTCAAGGTCACGCAGTGAGAACTCCGGGACATCCTGCTGTGTTTCTCTGATGCATTCCGCTGCTCCGCCTTCGATGCTTTCAAAACCGGTTGGACCGTAATCAAACGGGGTGGTCGCTCCCCCGATAATGCAGACTTTTCGTGACATTTCTTCGTTTCTCCTCTGGACTAAAAACCTTTAGAAGGCACCAGTCCCCCAACATCGTAAACAATAAAGAATTAAAAAAGGTTGTTATTTTTTATAAAATAAATTGTGTAAAAATTGGTAAAAAAAATTGGGAAGATCATTCAATGGATCGATCTGCAAGTTTATCTGTTCTGTTTTTATTTTGTTCAGATGCTTTGAGTCTAGGGGAGAATGTAGGGTCTATGTGCAGGATGTCGATCGAAATTCAACCAAGGAATCTGTCGTTGACCAAGGAACCCTTGTATCGGCCTTGCTCGGAAAAAACGCCAATCGTCCCAGTAATTCCGCTTCCAGGTGGTGGAAAAAGCATTGTAAAAAGAAGCCTGTTCCAGGTTATTTATAAAATTATTTTTAGTGATGATATTATTATTTGATTCAGACAGCTTCAGACCGACCGTGTTATTTCGAATCGTGTTCTTTCCATTGATTATATTATCGTTAGATGCTCCTCGCAGGTAAATGCCGCATCCTCCGTTATCGCTGATGATATTTCCCGTAATGTTCGCACGCATACAATGTTCCATCTCGATACCGTTCTCATCATTCATGACGATGGTGTTGCCTGCGATTCGATTGCTATTTGCCCAATGAGCATACAGCCCCTTCGTATTATGATAGATGCTGTTGTTCCGTAGGATATTCCACGATTGTGCATAGCCGTAATTCAGGAAAATACCAATCTCATTATCATGAATAATAGTGTTTTCAATGGTGAGGTTCGAGTTTAAGGAAAGCGTCTTAATCCCAGCATTATAGAGGAGCGTCCCACTGTTTTGAACGGTCAGCCCAGAGATCTTCACATCTGGGACAGAAACCGTCACCACATCATCAAGTCCGCCTCCGTCGATGATCGTCGTATTTTTATTCTCCCCGCGTAACGTTATCGTTTTATTGATCACGACATGTTCGTTATAGGTCCCGTTTTTGACATAAATCGTAAACCCGTTGAACGCATGATTGATGGCATCTTGAATGGAAAGATACGGATACTCCGCTGTTCCATTCCATGGGCCAGCCACATTATCATCATCAACATAAAGGAGAGGGAATTTCCCATACACACCAGTCAGATAGAAATTTATTGTGCCGATCCCACATTCGCCGTATTTAATATTGACCCATCCCTTATCCTGATAGTTCACCCCCCAGCTGTTCTTCACAATCCAGTATCCTGGGTCGTCATTATACCCGACGATCGCCATATAATGAGCGCCTCGCACCTTTCCCCATCTGTGCTGATAGATTCCCGTCTTTTGATAGAGAAAATCCTGATAGACGAGGAAGTAGGATGGCACCGGTCCATTGTTGATTAACGCGGTTTTAATGGCGACTGGATCAGCAGGGATATACGACCAATCTGAAATCTTAACGGTCCTGTTTTGCCAATCCGGAGAGGTGGTGTTCAAGGGATATTGGTATTTATCATGGGGATACGGCCAACATGCCTCATCGGGAACACCGTACTCTTTTAGGAAACGGGTGTCATTTTCTGGATAAGACCCCCAGAGAATATTGCCTCCGCTGAAGAAAAATAAGTGAGCTTCTGATAGGTCGCAATTAAAGGGAAAACCCACTTTATACTGAATCATCGTTTCCATAGCAGCAACCAAAGCAAATGTTTCACAGCTGGGGTAAGGACTTTGATTTCGTATGGGTGTGGTGAAATCCACGCCGTTGATATCACGCCAGCTGAACGATGTGGGCACAACCAGGGTTTCGGTAGGATTTGGTTTTTCCGTTGCAAGAGGTACTACGAAGGAGTCAGATTCACGCTGTACTCCTTGTACGAGTGGAAAGAGAGCAGTACCAATAAAAAGGAATGTACACAAAACGAGGATCAGGGTGTTCGTTTTCAATATTGATTGTTTCTGCATTGTAGTTATTTATATTAAAGGGTATATTTAAACTTACAGTTTATATCTAACTAACAACTATTTAAATCAAAGAGGGAAATCAAATTCATCTATCAAGAAATTTATTCTTACAATTTTTTATCCCTTAACAATTTATTAGTCTCTTATAATAACATCATTAGATTGTTATAAATGAAGAACCTTGGAGTATCTAACTCTTTATTTTCCAATGACCATCCCTACTGGATCAATTTTTTTCAAAATAGACAGCTCTTTTTGAGACGGTGGCATCGTTACAGAAACATGATCTGGAATGATGATCTCAAACCCGGAGTTCTCCTTGATCTGCCCAACCGTCACTCCAGGATGCAGCGAAAACAGTGTCATTTGTTTTGACGTCGCATCAAACCCGTACACACCCAGCTGGGAAATCACCCGATACGGACCACTATCCTGCGGCAATCCTGCATCCTTCCGGGAATCATACCCTTTCAGATACCCTGGTGTAGTCAGAAAATCGATCGACTCAAGGAACCGATGCTTATCCTGGCGCATCAGAATAATGGTCTGATGACACAGCGTCCCGACATCATTGGCCCCACCGCTGCCAGGGAGACGCACTTTCGGGTGCTCATACGGTCCGATCACCGTCGTATTCAAATTCCCGTATCTGTCGATCTGCGCGCCACCTAAAAACCCGTAATCGATGTATCCTGCTTGCGCCATCGCCATGGAATCATGCATGCTGGAGGCAGCAACCGCAGAATAAAACGTCCGCGAATCACCACCCGAGATAGGAAGCACCGGCATCTCCGGGCCAATCCCGCCTGCCTCAAAAAACAGTAGCAGGTTGGGCGCATGAGTCTTTTGTGCAAGCATCGCTGCGATCATCGGCAGACCAGTACCTACAAACACGGATTTGTTATCCTGCAGCATCCGTGAGGCGACACACGCAAGCA
>DQIQ01000063.1 GCA_003942085.1 Thermoplasmata archaeon
CCTATTTCGATTTAAAGGGACTTTAAAAAAAAAAAAAAAACAATGTGGGACAATGTGGGGACAGATTACGATTAAACAGGAAAGAACTGAGGCAAGCGCACCATGGATGTAATGCAAAAAGAAGAAGTTGCGCAACTGCTCACAGAGAATCAACACCTCAAAGAATACCTCGAATCAATACAACAAAAGATGGCAAATCCCATTTTTTATAGCAAGGTCCCTCGTGAGGCCAGAAATGATGCTTACCCTAATTTTATCTACCCGACCAAAGGAGTTGTTTTTATCCATATTTATCGGACACAGGACATGGATGAGGCTGAATACCATGTCATTGAACCTGTGGTCAACGATATCATACAAGAAAAACTCGACATTATTCTCAATTTGATTGTTAAAAAAGCACCTGAAAAAAAAAGTGTTCTCACGGATGATGATTTAAAAGATGTTCTCAAAGAGCTTATCGATGAAATCACGGTTATTGACGAAAAAGCAATTAAACTACCGACCGCCAAGAAGAAAGGGAAGACCCAGAAAATAGAAAAGGTAAAAGTAACCTCTTCCCAAAAGAGCATTTTGCAATATTTTATTATCAAAACCCTTGTTGGTGGCGGCCCGCTTGAAGCGTTCATGAGGGATCCATATCTTGAGGATATTCATTTCGTCGCCAATGAAAAAATACACCTTATTCACAAGGTGTTCGGAATGATCAAGACCAATGTCGTGGTCGGTGAGAAAGAAGCACCAGAGTTTACTAAGGCGATCAGTGAAAAAATGGGTGCGCCAGTCAGTGAAGGCCGGCCGATTGTCGATGGGGTGTTGCCTGATGGGAGCAGAGGGAACATCATCTACAGTTCCGCGGTGAGCATCAAAGGACCAAGCATGACGATCCGGCGATTCACCGAAACCCCGATTAGTGTGACGCAGTTGATCAAATGGGGAACAATTAATTCAAGTATCGCTGCTTATCTATGGTTGTGTCTGCAATACGGGCGGAGTTTTTTCCTCTGTGGAGGTACAGCCTGTGGAAAAACAACAACGATGAATTCGATTATTCCGTTTGTTCCTCCTCAAAAAAAAATCTATACGGCAGAGGGAACCCCGGAGCTTCAGGTCCCTCATACGGTATGGCAACGACTTCTTACTAAGACAACTGGACCCAAAGAAGGACAGGTTGATCTCTTCGACCTTTTAAAGGCCGCTTTGCGGTCACGTCCAGATTATATTATCCCTGGTGAGGTCAGAGGTGCTGAAGGAAACATCGTGTTCCAGGCGATGCAAACAGGGCATCCATGCATGACCACGTTTCATGCCGGGAGTATTACCCAGGTCATCCAACGGTTCACGGGGGACCCGATCAATGTACCGAAGACCTTTATGGACAACCTTGACTTCGTGGTGATACAACTTGCTGTTGAACGGAACGGAAAAATGATTCGTCGATGTACCGCTATCGATGAGATTGAAGGATATAACAGGGAAGTCGACGGGATTATGTCGCGGACGGCGTTTACCTGGAAATCCGATGAGGACGTCCATGTCTTTAAAGCAAACAGAAACAGCTTTATCCTTGAAGAAAAAATAGCAAAAAATGCAGGATATTCAGATACAGCTAAGATTTATGACGAGCATGAACGACGGAAACACATCCTGGATCGTATGGTTGAAGAAGACATCATGGACTACTACGAGGTGGTCCAATGCATCTGGGGTTTCTACAGAGAGGGTGAGAAAGGGTTACCGATCTCAGTGTGAGGAATAATGGCTAAACAGGTTAAAAAGAAGGATACTACATCAAAAAAGGAGCAAAAAGAGAAGAAAGAATCATTCAAAGATATGAAGACCGCTTATCGAAGTCTTGAGGATCGGAAGAAATTTATCAGATCGATTTTCATCCCGTTGATCTTTCTTGGTGTGCTGGTGATGTGTCTACCCTTCATCCTGCAGCTGTTAGTACCTGTTCCCTTGCAGTATAATCCTGCGACGTTTATTTTCGGGGGGATCATACCGATTCTTCTTGGTGTTTTTTACCCGTATATCAGCTGGAAAAACAGGGAGTCTGATATCAACGGGAAAATGCATTTTTTCATCACGCACATCCGGGTTTTAGCGATTTCAGATCTGAGTTTAAAAGATATCATCAATGTGCTCGGCGGAAACAAAGCCTATAAGAGTCTTGGCGAAGAGATGCGAAAGATAAGTGTGCTTGCTGATCAATGGCGGGTTCCTATCTCAAAGACGTTCCGGTTTGTCGGCGATAGAACCCCTAGTAAAATCCTCCGGGATTTCCTTGATCGTTTCTCGCAGAGTCTTGACAGTGGTGTTGAGCATCGAGAGTTCATTGAGCATGAACAAGACGCGGTTCTTCAGGAATACAAGACCATCTATGAGGCGAGCAACGAAAATATCGTTATCTTAAGTGAGGTGTATGTTAGCCTTCTTATCGCCATTGTCTTTGTGATGTCCCTAGGGATCGTTCTGCCGATGGTGATGGGGTCGCAGGATATGGGGACCTTTATTTATGTCGCCTCATTCATGATGCTTGCTTCAGAAGGAATGCTGCTGTATCTGTTGCGATCCATGATTCCACCAGATGAGATGTGGCATTGTACCGGGGAAAAAGGACACATCGAACAGTCGCTTATGCGGAGCTTTAAATTCACGCTATTTGCCTCAATTGTGCTCTGTTCCGTTCTGTTAGCAGCAAAATACTATCTCACGCTGCCGATTCTCTCCATGATTCCTTTTGAGATTCTTATCGTGGGCGGGCTGACACCATTGTTCATCCCTGGGTTAAAAGCACTCCGTGAAGAGGAGCATATGTCCAGGAAAGAGCGTAATTTTATGGGGTTTCTGCCCGCACTGGGTTCTATATCGACCATGCGGGGTGGGAGAATCAACGATTCAGTGTATTACCTCAGCGAGAAGGACTACGGGGTTCTCAGCAGACACATCCGAGACCTTTATCGCCGGCTGAGAACGCGCATTAACGATGATGCCGCCTGGGAATGGTTCGGGGTGGACACCGGGAGCAATTATATTCAACGATCATGCGAAATGTTCAGACAATCTACCGCTGCGGCAGCCAACCCTCGCACGGTGTCCCGAATGATTGCAGAGAACATTCGTAAGATTCGGGACCTCCGGGTAAAAAAACTAGCAATCGTGCGTACAACATCTGCATTATTTGCGGGAATTACCTTTGGGATTTCATTTTCCATCTATATTTCTTTTGTTGTCGCACGGCATCTGAATACGATTCTCATCACCAGCAAAGCAGGTCATCCTTTCGAAGGAACACCGGTTGATGTAGGCTCGATTCTCACTACGGTTCCCCCGGAGGTTTTTACACAGAATTTCTTTTTAATATTCATGGTTTTGCTTATTCACTCGTTTCTCATGGGCTTAACCATACGATCATTGCGAGGCAGTCACATCCTGGTAAGCTTGTTTTTCTTTGTCCCTTTTGCTTGGATTGTCGCAATCACGTCCGCAGTCGTTGATATTGGTTTGCGTGGGTATCTCGGAATGTAAAACCAGCGATGAAAAGAACGTGTTCCTTTTTTTTAAAAGAAAGTATTACGGCTGCAGATCAACAATAGTATTTACGAAGGCACTCGGGGTAGTAAAACCTATGACACCACGGATTCCATGCTCCGGGTAGATCTCTCCAGATACATCAGTTCGTGTTCCAAGGCCGGAGAAACAAGCGGTTGTGTTCACGACCAGAACGACCAAATCTTCGTCATTAATCACTGGTTTTGTTGCATTACATGAACCATCGATGTCTCGTATCACAAGAACACCGTAGTGGGAAGATGTTAGATTACTTGCATTGAGCGTACTAAAAAGACCATTGGAAACACTACTGCTAAAACAATTGCTTGTATAATTTAAGATGACTTTGTTTGTCGAATCAGATAGGGAAAGAATCCCATAGGTAAGATCGATATCATCAGAGGCTGCAGTGGTACTCACAAAGATCGCAAGTTGGGTAATTGTTGAATTATGTGTATAGCCGCTGACAAAGGTGACCTTCAGTCCACTGGAGATGTCTTTTAAGGTTTCTTCACTTGTTTTTATTGCCTGTTGCGAAAGGCTATTCATCGTCTGAATCATGACTGATACACTGACACCAGCTACCATTATCATTGCAATAAAGATAATTAAGGCACCAATACCGATATCCGCATTGAAATCTGTTCTGAGTCTTTTGAAAGGCATAGAACTCGTATTCACCCCCCCTCAAGGGTGCTCACCGGGGTGTCATCAATAACCCCCACCACAACAAACAGAAATACAAAAGAGCATAAAAAACTATGGGTTTTTGATTATAAATTTTTTAGGGAAAAATAATCAAAGGAAAAAAAATTAAAAAAAAAGATAGGTGGGTGTCACACACCCAATTGGTTTTGTCTATGGTTCGGTTTAATAGAGGTCGTAGACGGTGTCAGGATATGATGCCGGGGTTCTAAATGCAAATACCCCTGGTGCACCGCTTTCAGGAATGACCATACCCCAGATGTCTGTCCGTTCGGAAAGGCCTCCAAAACAGGCTCCAGCAGATATCGTCAGAAGGACATGGTCTCCTCTATTGATGACAGGATTTGCTGCTACACATGAACCATCTGCATCTTCAAGGACAATGACACCAAATGTGGCATCGCCAGCAAATGCTACTGTGTTAAATATTCCTGCTGTATCCGGTGACCCAGACCAGAGGGTAGTATTATATGCGAGAAGGTACTTAGTCGTTGAATCTGAAAGTTCGACAACGGTATTTGAGAGATCAACGTCCTTCGATCCTGAACGTGGTGATACGCATATCGTTATATTTAGGATTGAATTAGCGGTCCACGCACCATATGTTCCCTTCTGACCAGCAATATCTTCGACGCCGATACCGGTCGCAACTTCCTCAGTTGTTTCTTGACCAGTTTTCATCGCTTGAATCTCTAAACGATTGGCAGTCTGAATCAACACCGAAGCCGCGATACCAGCCACCAAGACCATTGCGATAAACACAATCATCGCACCAATACCCATATCACCAATGTCGTCTTCCTTTAACATTTTCTTAATATTTCTCATTTTTTTCATCCTCCTTAGTATAGGTCATAGACCGTTTCAGTTAGTGATGATGGGACACGGAATGCAAAGATACCGGATGCTCCCTGTTCTGGTGATACCATACCCCAGATGTCATCTCGCGGATCTAGTCCACCACCGAAACAAGCTGCTGTGTTTATGGTAAGCATCACGAGATCTCCACGGTTGATAACAGGATTGCTTGCAGACAATGAACTATCTTCATCTTGTAAGACAAGGATACCAAATTGTTCATTTGTCATATTCCAAGCTCCGGTACCGAAAATACTTCCTGTTTCATCGGTACTAAGGTTGAATTGTCTTTGTGTCGGATTATATGTAAGTAATGTTTTAGCTGTTCCATCGGTAATTTCAAGAATCGTTTGACTCAGATCAATATCTCCAGATCCAGCGCGTGCCCGAACAGTGATTGTCATATCAGTGATTACATTACCGACCGCCTGTCCTTCGATATCAATTACAGCTAGACCTGTTGACACTTCACGAGTTGTTTCTTGTCCTGTTGTCATTGCTTGAATCTCCAAACGGTTCGCTGTTTGAATTAACACCGAAGCTGCAATACCCGCAACTAAGACCATTGCGATAAACACAATCATCGCACCAATACCCATGTCACCAATGTCATCATTTTTTAAAATTCTCTTAATGTTTCTCATTTTTTTCATCCTCCTCAATAGAGACTAAAAACATTATCCGCAGCGAATGACGAGGGGGTTGTGAATGCAAAGACACCAGGTGCTCCCTCTTCGGGTTGTATCAAGCCCGAGACCTCAGTTCTTGTTGTAAGACCTAATGATGGTACTCCATCAAATACTAGATTGAGATTCACAGATAGCATTACCTGATCTCCTTTATTAATGACAGGTGTTGCTGCAGATAAAGAACCATCCGCGTCTTCCAGAACAATAACTCCAAATGTTGTCGAACTGAGACCATCATAAAATCCAGCCGTAAAGAAATTTCCATTTATGTCAGTTGTATCCTGGAACTCAGCTCCATACATCAGAACAACTTTTTTATTTGAGTCTGAAAGCTCTATATAGGTTTGTGCAAGATCAATAGTAAACGATCCTGACCGTGGTTGTATTGCTATTGTCATAAGACTAAGGTTTTCAACTGCCCGATAGCCAGTAATAGCAGTGACACCCAGACCAGTCGATACCTCACCTATTGTTTCTTGCCCTGTTTTCATCGCTTGTATTTCCAGCCTATTTGCCGTCTGTATCAAGACGGAAGCAGCTATACCGGCTACGAGAACCATTGCGATAAAAACAATCATCGCTCCAATACCCATATCACCGATATCATCAGCTTTTAATTTCTTGATTATTTTTCCCATCTCGTTCACGCCCTCCTATATTTCTTCGTTTTTCATCCCATTATCGTTGTAGCTAACAATTACAACTTTTGAGAGTGCTTGACCTAACAAATAAAAATTTTCTTTAAATAGCTTGTTTGCAGATGCATTACTATATACATATGCAGGTAGTTTAAAAAAAAAAAAATAATTATTTAGAGAAAAAAAGATCTCACTAATACATTTTTCGTTTTAACAATAAATACGTAATAAAATATTTTCTAACTTTATTAATAAGAATAGGACATGTAAACAAAAATAAATTGCAATCAAAAATGGAATGAAAACTATTATTATATTTTGTATTACGAAATTTTTTAGAAAGTTTGTAAGGGTGGTTTGACAGCGCACCAGGGGCTCTTAGATTTCAAGCAGTGAAGCTTACCTCTAAAGATCCCCGAAGGGATCAAAAGAGGCTCTCCACCTAGTCTAAGAGTCCCAGCCCTCTTGCGAGGGTAATCTTCCCGTGGGCTCTCGCACCAAAGTACCGAAGAGTACGTATGCAGGCTTAACTGCCGGGTTCGAGATGAGACCGGGTGTTTCCCTGCCGCTTTGACCGTCAAACCACCGTTACTCTGATTTTTTCTATGATTTTTATACGCAACCTGTTTAACGATTGAGCCAGTAATGAACGGTTAGTAGCTCTAGGCTGAACATGTCGCCGAGGCTTCATGCGTACACCTGAGCTCTATCAAACGAATCTTTTATTCGAGTTCTAAGATGTCTCGTCTCGAGGTGAGCTTCATGCTTAGATGCTTTCAGCATTTATCCCTTATAGCGTGGCTACCCAGCATTGCCCTGTCGGACAACTGGTAAACTAGTGGCTACAGACCCTTGTTCCTCTCGTACTAAAGGGTCTTTCCCCTCAAACATCAACGCTTCCAGAAGTTAGCAACAAACCTGTCTCACGACGGTCTAAACCCATCTCACGATCCGCTTTAATGGGCGAACAACCCCACCCTTGGCAGCTGCTGCACCGCCAGGATGCGGAGAGACGACATCGAAGTAGCAAGCCTCCAGGTCGATATGGGCTCTTGCTGGAGACGACTCAGTTATCCCCGGGGTAACTTTTCTGTTATCAATGACCTTGCATTCTACAGGAGATTTCTGAACTCCTTGAGGTGACCTTTGGGCGCGCTTGATATCTTTTCGAGCGCGTGGCGCCCCACCCAAACTACCCACCGATCGGTGTCCTTTTGCAAGTTAGTGGTACGGCAATAATAGGGTGGTGTCCCATTGGCGCCTCCACCAGAACTAGCGTCCTGGCTTCGACGGCTCCCACCTACGCTTCACAATCAAAACCGTATCACAGCGACAGGCTGTAGTAAAGCTCCACGGGGTCTTCGCTCCCTTCTGGAAGGTACTGGACTATGCGCCAGTAAGTCAATTTCACCGGTTTCCAAGCGGGGACAGTGGCGCTCTCGTTAAGCCACTCATGCAAGCCGCCAATTAAGCGGCAAGGTATTACGCTACCTTAAGAGGGTCATGGTTACCCCCGCCGTTTAGCGGTCCTTCGCCCCATTGAAATAGGTTTTCAGATACCGCCACTGGGCAGGATTCGGCGACCATACACATCCTTTCGGACTTGCGGTCTCCTACGTTTTTATTAAACAGTCGGAGCGCCCTAGTCACTGAGACCTGCTTTTCTCAAAGCAGGCACCCCTTATACCGAAGGTACGGGGCTAATTTGCCGAGTTCCCTCGCCTGGATTTAGCCGACACACCTTGGCTTACTCAGCCAGGGGCACCTGTGTCAGTTCTCGGTACGGATCCACAAACTACATCTCACACTAATTTTCACGGGCACTCAGGCTCGATAAAATCCATCTAAATCGATAGACCTATCACGCTTTGACCAAGTTCTCACCATGACGGTACTCCCTTGGTTTAATACGCTTGGACAGACAGACGAGTCTGTAAAATCTACCCGAATGCGTCAAAATATGAGCAAATGTTTGTAAAGTACAGGAATATTAACCTGTTTCCCATTCGGCAACTTCAATTAAGGGTTGCCTTAGGACCGACTAACCCTCGACTGATGGACATCGTCGAGGAAACCTAGCCCTTTCGGTGGTAAAGATTCTCACTTTACTATGCTGCTACTTTTCCCAGGATTCTCGTTCGAACGCGGTCCACTTGATCTTACGACCAAACTTCTACCCACGCACGACGCCCCCCTACTCATCTCCATTTTGGAGTGCTTACGTATCGGTGATTAACTTAGCCCCGTCCATTTTCAAGGCATACAATCTCGACCAGTGAGCTGTTACGCTATCTTTAAAGGATGGCTGCTTCTAAGCCAACCTCCTGGTTGTCTGAGACCGTAAACGCTTTTTGTTCTTTGACACTTAGTTAATACTTGGGGACCTTAACGCAAGGCTGGGTTGTTTCCCTTTCGGACATCAAGTTTACCCCAGATGCCCTCACTACCCTGATTCTACGATGAATACACATTCGGAGTTTAACAAGGCACCGAGGAATTTCTTCCCCTAAGCGCCCAATTGGTGCTCTACCGTGTACTCCATCTCATCAGAGATCTACCTGCGGGTAGTCTCGGGGGGAACCAGCTATTGCCAGTCTAGATTGGTCTTTTGCCCCTATACGCAGCTCATCCGAACGATTTGCACATCAGCACCGGTTCGGTCCTCCACCCCACTTTCATGGGGCTTCAACCTGGCCACGCATAGATCGGCTGGCTTCGGGTCTCGTGGTAATGACTACAGGCGAGCACACCTTGTCCCTTGTTGCCTGCGGACACTTGCTTTCGCTGCGGCTTCAGGCCTTAAGCCCTTAACCTCGCCATTACCAGGAACTCCCTGGGTCATTATTCAAAACGAACGACAAGACATTGCTCCACTATCTAAGATAGCTTCGTCGCTTTCATGCCTTATCAGTCTGTAACCATTTGATTTCATGCTCTTTGCACCTCCCGCAAGGGGTACTTTGCAACGTTCACTCACGCTACTATTGCACTATCGGTCTCGAGTAGTATTTAGGGTTGGAAGTTTATGCCTCCCGTATTCACGCGCGATATCCAACGCACGTTACTCTGGATACCCAAAAATCTCCCGCTGGTTTACCTCTACAGGACTATCACCCTCTATGGTACCTCTTTCCAGAGGACTTCGAGTTTGCCAGTTAGGGAGTAAATGAGTCCAAACTCCACATCTCCCCTAGTTCGTCGCTAGGGGATTCGGTTTGCCCTGTTGGGTGTTCGATCGCCTTTAATAACCCAATCTCGATTGATTTCTTTTCCTCTGCCTACTAAGATGTTTCAATTCGGCAGGTTCCTCTTCGCTGATGCGAATATCGCCGAAGCGATAGGATGTCCAATTCGGTAATCTCCGTATCAAAGGCTCCTTGCGCCTACACGGAGTAATATCGCGGCTTGGCACGACCTTCATCAGCTCTCGAGCCGAGCAATCCACCAAATGGCGTAGCACTGGCTCAATTTACGTCCAGGTTGCGTATGCAATCCATTGCATGTAATTCGCAATGGGACGATCATCAACCCGCATCTGCGAAGATTGGGTCTACGTCCTTACCACCTAATCTGATGACACACTAGGTGGCGTCTTTTTTTATATATTTTTGAACAGGAAAATCGGAATGGACCGGATGGGATTTGAACCCATGGCCTCCTGCTTGCAAAGCAGGCGATCTTCCGCTGATCTACCGGCCCTTACATCCTTATCTGAGGGTAAGGACCGAGGAAATTCGATTAACCTTAATATACTTTTTGATCGACGTGATTATAGTGTTTAATTCACCCATCAATATTAATCGTAGGAGGTGATCCATCCGCAGGTTCCCCTACGGATACCTTGTTACGACTTAGCCCCGCTCACTAAGCCTAAGTTTGAACGCAGTAACTAGCTGCATCCTCACTCAGACCCAATTCGCATGGCTTGACGGGCGGTGTGTGCAAGGAGCAGGGGCGTATTCACCGCGGAATGTTGATCCGCGATTACTACGGATTCCAACTTCATGAGGGTGAGTTACAACCCTCAATCCGAACTATGACTAGGTTTCGGGATTACCTTCACCTTTCGGTGTCGAAACCCATTGTCCTAGCCTTTGTAGCGCGCGTGTAGCCCGGGGGATTCAGGGCATACTGACCTACCGTTGCCCTCGCCTTCCTCTGACTTATCGCCAGCGGTTTCTCTAGTGTGCCTAGTAAGCGA
>DQIQ01000064.1 GCA_003942085.1 Thermoplasmata archaeon
CGATGATCAAGCCATATATGAGTGGAGTGGAGCAGACGTAGGGTATTTTTTATCTATCGAGTATCAAAAAAGAACTATACTGGATAAATCTTATCGCTTGCGAAAAAACATTCTTGAATTCTCAAAAAAGATTGCCAATAAAATAAAGAACCGTGTCCAAAAGGAATTTGATCCAGTAGACGAAGGAGGAAACGTTTTTTATTATAACAACATATCTGATATCCCCTTGAATAACGAGGAATCGTATTATTTTCTTGCGAGGAATAACTGTTTTTTGAAGGATTTCAAATCCCATCTAATGAAGATGGGTGTTATGTATAGGTACAAGGATAAGACCAGCGCCGCGCAACCAATGATGGACGCCATAAGAAAGTATGAATGGTATCGTAAGAACAATATAGAAGGAATATCTCGCGACTTAAATCTAATTTCTCGTCTTAAAAAGGATAGGCAATTCAACGCCCCATGGTATGAAGCTTTCGAAATGGAGTTAGATGAAAGCAACTATTACAGAGACATATTTAAAAATAAAACAGATATCACAAAATGTTCCATAGATATAAACACGATACATGGCGTGAAGGGAGGAGAGGCGGACAACGTAGTTTTAAGAATGGACGTGACGAAAAGAGTATTCAGTAACTTTGATCATTCACAAGAAACGTTAGACTCGGAACTACGCTGTCTATATGTAGCGTTAACGCGAGCGAAGAAGAATATCCATATCGTACATCCAAGTTCTAAGTTTGGATATGGTCAAATATTGTGCGAGGAAATATGAGAAACTATGATAATTTGATGAACCAGAATTTTTTAATTGGCATTCCTACGAGAGCGCGTATGCACCTTATACATAAAAAGATGGGAACATGGAAATATTTTTTAAGAGAACCATGGAACAGGGTTCCTTATCCTCTGTACGCCTTTGTAAGAGAATCTGAGGCGGATGAATATGGGGAAGTTCTACAGGACACTTATGTAAAGATAATAGTCGTTCCTGATTCTCTAAATATAGCCCAAAAAAGAAATGAGATATACGAGTATGCGGCAAACATAGGAAAGACCCATGTATTTATTTTAAATGATGATGTGGAATTGTTTTTTAGAAAAGAGTCCTTGTCTTCTAAATATACAAGTAAATTCGACGAGTTGATGGAATCGGACACTGTGACTAAAATGTTGCTCGAAAGTATTCTTCTATGCGGGGAGCAGTATCCCATCACAGGATTTCCTCTGAAACAGGCCAGTAATAACGCAAAATACATGTTCGAAAAAAATAAACAGATAATCCATCTTCAATGTTACCACATATCAACACTGAAAAAAGAAAAAATAACCCATTGTGGAATGGGTGTAACAGGGATGTCGGATAGATGGGTTCAACTTTCCTTGCTATGTCGTGGATATAGAACTATAACTAACTGTAGATATGCGATAGGAGATGCCGGAACAGGGCAACCCGGTGGATGTACGGTGGTCCGAACTCCTGCGCTCGTAACCGAAGCGGCGGAAGCTGTAAAAAGAAATTTTCCTGATGTCGTTGAGTTAAAGATAAAAGACAATGGAAAATGGGATATTCCACGTAAAGACTGTACGATATATCTTAAGAAATACTTGAAAGAAGGAGAAGCTCCCAGTATTCCCTTTTCCGAAGGCTTGGAAATGCTGAAGAAAGGGGGAATGGAATTTTGATAGAAAAGATGGATGTCGTATTGATATATCTACCAAAGCCTTTCCTCAAAGAACCTGAAGCCCAGGCTCCCTTGGGATTGATGTATCTTGCGGCGGTATTAGAGGGAGACAAACGCTCCGTAGAGTTAGCAAACTATTCTTCCCACACTGAAGATGAAGCGATAGCGGAATTAACGGAAGCGGTTCTCTACGGAATAACCGTCACAAGTATGGAAATCCCTTACGCAAATTCTTTTGCAAAAAGGATAAAAGAAAAATACCCAAAATCTCGCATCATATTGGGAGGACCCGGAATATACTCCAGAGAAGTATTTGACTGGATAGACAAAGACGTTATCGACAGTGTGTGTATGGGGGAAGGAGAAAGGATAATAACGAAAATTCTTGACGACGCGAAAAGGGGATGCCTCAAGTGCTGGTACACGGGAATTCCCACAGAGTATTTAGATGGTGTTCCGTTTCCTGCAAGACATTTACTCAAGAACAAACAGGGTGGAAATATTTTTGCACATGGGTATAACTACATCGGAAACGAAAGCACGGTGATATTGTCTTCTCGAGGATGTCCTTGGAATTGCTCCTTTTGTTCCGCACCCGCACTAAGAGACGAACACGGAAATGGGCGAATGCGATTCAGAGGCAATCATTCAATAATCTCTGAAATGAAACATGTAATTGATGAGTATGGAATAAGGCAGTTTAGATTTTCAGATGATTCTTTTACCTCAGGAAAAGCTCGAATGATATCCTTGTGCAAAGAAATAGAAAAACTGAATGTCGCATGGAGAATATCCTGTAGAGTGAAACCCTTAGACGAAGAAATGCTCCAAGCTCTGTGGAATGCTGGATGTAAAGAACTTTCCTTTGGTATAGAATCCTTTGATACAAACGTGTTAAAAGGATTGCAAAAAGGAACGACGTGTGAAGACAATGTTTCCGCATTAGAGCTTGCGGACAAGGTGGGTTTTCAAACAAGAATGTTGTTTATGATAAGAACCCCTTTTCAAACAAAAGAAACCATAAGGTTGAATAGATATTGGATACAGAGGGTTCCTTTTTCTGTGATCGCCTGTACGAGTTTTATTCCTATTCCTGGAAGTGATGTATGGGAAAACCCGGATAAATACAATATTGAAATATTGAGCAAAGATTTATTGAAATATAATTTCTATATGTTTGGCCCAGAAGGGAGAAGAAAATTAGAGCCATTGATAAAGATAAAGGACAGGGATCTAACTGAGTTTATGGAAGAATCGGAAGAATTCCGTGCATGGGTGGATGAGTTCACCAGGAGAGAGGTATGATACAATTTAAAGAAGATTTTCTCGAAGTGTTTCTACAGACAGCGGTGGAGCGCCACAGAATCTATATTAAAAAAGAAAAGGGTCTCCCAAAACCGTGGACGGAAGACGTTGTTTTTAGAGATTTCTTTTTCTGCAATCTGTTTCGCCAATATGACAAGTGTTCTAAGTGGATCATAAAGAACATTGTTCCTTATGATAGATGGGATCTGTTGATGGTCTACCGGTTCATATCCACGTATGAGACATTTAAACGATTAGAGCTTATTCTTTCCCCGCGAATAGATTCTTTAGAAGAAATAGAAGAATGCCTTGAACAGTGGAGTAAACACGGAAAAATATTCAGTGGATGTTTCATACGAAATCCATCTACGTCACAGGGAGCAGTGCAGACATACCGCGCGATATTTCAAGTCATAAGGGATATGAAGAAAGATGGGTGGAGTGAAGATGGATCTATGAAAGGCTGGTATCTAACTTCTTTAGAACGTATGTGTAGAAATCTTAAAAAATACACGGGAATCGGCGGATTCATGGCGTACGAGTATGCTTGTGATTTTGCTTATACTGGTTATTTTAATCCAACAGATAAAGATACATGGGCGAACATGGGTCCAGGTGCGAAGCGCGGGATGAGCTTTCTTCTTTATGGAAATGCGTATCATAACATTCATCCTATGGACTGGTTAGAGTACGCCCGAGATCTCCTTCCAATTCTTAGGGGAAGAATAAAGGTAGAATTTCCAAACGATCTATACTATCTTGTAGTTTCCATGAGAGAAGTGGAACACTGGCTGTGTGAATATCAAAAATACAAAAAATACCATAACTTCCTCCAGGGAGGGGACAAGGTTAAACATAGAAAATATGATGGAAGGAGTAATACATGACCATAAAAGATTATATCGAAAAGAATCGCACCATGCGGGCGATAAAGCGTTTCAACATGGAAGCGGTTATTCATCCCCAAAGCCTATCTTGTCATGGATATGGTGTTGGAACTTTGTTCTACCTTTTATGCACAACCAAAGGTGTTGAAATTACGGCGGAAGATCTGTTCATGATTATGAACCACGATTTTGCAGAAACATTCACAGGAGATTTGAATAAGCAAATAAAAAACCACAGCATAAAGACGATAACCGCATGGGAGCAAATCGAAAGGGAAATACTACCGTCTCACCTTTTCCCTTTATCCGATGAAGGGTTATCTATGTCTTTGACGAATGAGACGTATCCCCTGTTTCTGTTTTCAGATGCGATGGAGGCGTGGTTGTACACCTCCGAAGAAATTTCTAAGGGAAACACTTGTCTCGTAAACGCCCATGCACACTACAGAAATCTTCTCTGCAAAATGATATTGGAGTTTGAAAAAGAAAAATTCTTTCTACAGGATAAGGAAGAAGATAAGAGACAAAACTGGGTAATGTTTTTAGACTATATGAAAGGAGAAGTAGGTGATGGGCTATAAAGGAAATGACTTTAATTCGATATATAAGAGTATAGCAAGAAGGTTGTTGTATAATCCGGAGTATATAATTCAGAACAAAAAGAAAGAAATCCTCCACGAAATAATAGATGCGTCTTTCTCTCTATACGATCCAGTGAGGTGCTTTGCCACTATCAGGAATATGTCCTTCACCTATTTGACGGGTGAAATACACTTCTACGTGGGAGGCAGTCCTTTTTTGAAAGACATAGCTTGTTATTCAAAGTTTTGGGAAAAGGTTACGGATGATGGAAGAACCATAAACTCCAATTATGGAAAGCTCTTATTGCATGATAGAAACCACCACAATTACACTCAGTTTGAATACGCGCGGGATATGCTATTAAAAAATAAAGACAGTAAAAAAGCAGTTATGACTATTTATTCTCGGGAAAACGCACATGCGAGTAACGACAATCCTTGTACGATGTATCTTCAATTCTTTATACGCCCAAGATATGACGGAAAAGATAAGTTGGATATCTACGTAAAAATGCGCTCATCGGATATCTGGTTTGGTCTTCCGTATGATGTGCCCTTCTTTGTTTTAATTCATCACATGATGTGGAATGAATTAAAAAAGACATATCCAGATCTCTTATGGGGGATCTACCATCATCAAGCGGGCAGTATGCACCTATATGAAAGAAACACAGAGAAGCTTAAGGAATGCTTGTGCGAAGGGGAAACCCCAGATGATTTTGAAAAACAAGAATCTTTGTTTAAAGAAATAATAGAACCTTATTCAAAAGGAGGATACAAGAATGAATTTTCTTGAAAATTACAATAAGTGGATGCAGATAAAAGAGTCCATGAGCCTCGCTCATGAAACCGCAAAAATTTCTCCTTGTCTCAAGAAAAAGGTCGGGTGTGTTTTGATAAGAGTTCGACAAGGAAAAATTCTTTCCACAGGATTTGGAGGAGCTACAGATCCTTGCAAAGATTGTGTAAGAAAAACTCTGGATTGGCAACAAGACGGTTGCTGGTCTATTCATTCAGAAGTCCGCGCGGTGCTAAAACTTCTTACTTCTTCAAAAGGAAAAATTAAAAAACCCGAAGAGATAACGGCGGTGGTTACTCATGGTCCTTGTGATCAGTGTATAAAATATCTGCATTATTTTGGTATAACCAAAATAGTCTACGACATAGAGTATCATAACGATTACTCTAAATGGATAGACAAAGGGATGCAGATTTACAGTTTTGATCAATTAAAGGAGAAGCTACGATATGCTATCGTATCATGATTTCTGCGATGATCCCTTAATAGCGGTGGACATAGAAACAAAAGATCCTTTCCTCCGGGAGAAAGGAACAGGTGTTTACCGAAAAGATGGATACATCATAGGGGTATCTTTTTCCAATGGGGAAATATCTGAATATTATCCTCTAAGACATCCAGACACAACGCCGGAAGAACAAGCGAAGAATGAAGAATACATCCGGAGGCAACTATCAAAGAACAACAGAAAAATATTTGCTAACGGGCTATACGACCTTGATTGGTTAGTGAACGGAGAAGGATACAAGGTTTCTGGCCCATTCGAAGATATCCAAGTGGCGGAACCGTTATTAAACGAGTATCGGAAGAGCTATTCCTTAGACGCTCTATCAGAGCTATATCTCGGAGAGCACAAAAAATTCAATAAACCGGGGGAGTACGCGAAAGAACACGGATGGTCTGTATCCCCCGAAGGACACGCTACGAGTCATCTTTGGAGAATGCCATATTACGTTGTAAAAGAATACGCGGAAGCAGACACGCGTCTCACGTGGCACGTCTTCGATAAACAAATAAAAAATCTTGAAGATCAATTACTTACTGATATCTACAGTATGGAGATGGAGCTGTATCCTTTACTTCTACAAATGAAGCGGGTCGGCGTTCGAATAGATGAACAGAAGCTCTGTAGAACAGGAATAGAATTGTCGGACTTACGACATGATTTGCAAAATGAATTGAATGAGTTGTCTGGATTTGAAATAAATGCGAACAGCTCCAGGGACATAGAGAAACTGTTTACAAAGATGGGTCTTCCTATCGCCTATAAAGAACCCACGGAGAATATGATTCTCAAGGGCACGTTTAGAGGAAATCCCACTTTTGAAAAAAGAATATTAGGAAGGGTGGATAATCATGTCGCCAAAAAGATCTTGGAATTTCGACATATCAACACCTTGCTCACCATGTTTGTCCAGCCCTACCCTGATCTTCTCGTTGATGGCCGCCTCCACTGCCAATTTAACCCTCTCCGAAGCGATGAGTATGGAACAGTCAGTGGCAGATTCTCTTCCTCCCAACCAAACTTACAGCAAGTCAGCGGAAAAGATGAGGAAGAATACATCCATGAAAGTGAGATTCTCAACGGTCTCGTAGTCAGAAAATTGTTCATTCCAGAAGAAGACTGTGATTGGTTGAAGGGGGATTGGAGTCAGATCGAGTATAGATTAATCGCACATTACGCTTCCGGAGAAGGGGCGGATACAATTCGACAAAGATATAAAGAGGACCCAAATACAGATTACCATGCTGAAATGAGTAAGATGACAGGACTCGAAGATAGAAAAACCGTAAAGACTTTAAATTTCGGCGCGGCTTATGGCATGGGTTGGAAAAAGATGGCCTCCCAGTACGGATGGAACCCGGAAGAGGCTCAGTCTGTTTATGAAATGTATCACAAAAAAGTCCCTTTCGTTAAGGAAACGAGCAGAAGGGTTTCTGAAAAGGCGAAAAGAATAGGGTTCATAAGAACCGTGCTTAACCGACGAGCGCATCTTGTTTCTTCCGATAAAGCATACGTCATGTTCAATCGCTTGATCCAAGGAAGCGCGGCGGATCTAATGAAAAAATCTATGGTGGATGCACACAAGGCCGGAGTGTTCAATGTGTTGTATCCTCATCTCGTGGTGCATGACGAATGGGATTGCAGTATGCCCCGCACAAAAGAAGG
>DQIQ01000065.1 GCA_003942085.1 Thermoplasmata archaeon
GGAAGAGGCTGAAGCGCTCTGTGACCATATCGGGATCATTGATCGTGGGAAGTTGTCCGTTGTTGGCTCCCCGCAGGATCTGAAAGAAAAGGTCGGGCTGGGGACGATTACCTTTGTTCTTGGTCATAAACAGCAAGGTCCATATACATCGGCGGATCTGGATGTGCTATTGAAGCATATTCCTGGTTTTTCTCTTGTTCAGCTTGCGTCTGATACCTGGCAATTGAAACTCCCTCATCCAGTGGATTATGTGTCAGATATTTTGCAGACATTTACGCATAATAATATCCCGGTAAAAGATTTTGAGATAAAAGGACCTACGCTTGAAGATGTGTTTCTAAAGTTCACTGGTTCGAATTTTGATGAAGGTGGTTCGCTGAATGAATGGAAAAACATCAAGAAACGACGAAGAACAGTCCGGAGGGTCACCTGATGTACAGCGTAGCGCAAATGGTAAAAAAAACCTTCATCGTATTCGAATTCGAGGTCAGAAAACTCCGTCATGATCCTGTTGAAGTGTTTGTACGACTGATACAGCCCATCCTGTGGCTGGTGATTTTTGGCTCTGTGTTCAACAAGTATCGTGTCATCGACACGGGAAATCTTTCCTATATTTCTTACCTGACGCCAGGGGTGATGGCGCAGTCATTGCTTTTTACCGCGATTTTTTATGGTATTGCGATTACGTGGGATAAAGACTCAGGGATTCTTGCTAAGCTGATGGTCACGCCGACATCACGAGGATGCATCATCATTGGAAAAGCGCTCTCCGCAGGGGTTCGTGGGCTGCTGCAATCTGCGGTGATTGTTCTCATTGCGTTGCTCCTTGGGGTAACGTTCGCTTTTGGAATCATAAACATTGTGGGTATCATCATCGTCATTGTTCTTGCATCGACCTGCTTTGCGTGTCTGTCCATTGTCTTTGCATCGTTTCTGAGGAAAAGAGAACGATTTATGGGAGTTATTCAATTGATTACGATGCCGTTGTTTTTTGCAAGCAACGCCCTCTACCCTATCGAACTGATGCCCCAGCCTCTTCAATACGTTACGCTGTTCAACCCGCTGTATTATGTTGTTGACTCGTTGCGGTCTCTTTTGATCACCAACGACCTGAGTAGCGTCCCTTCGCACATTGGTGTGTTACTGCTGGTCACTATTATGTTTATTCTTGCGGGGATATGGGGTTTAAAGCGACTCATGGAATAAAAAAAAAGTGCAAGGGGGATCGGCATCGGATTTACTCGTACCAGAATATAGCAGAGCATCGCAAATATATGATTGGGATCGTTGGTTCATTAGACTCTGATTTTTTATTGGATCGTAGAAAATAATGCTAAGATCCATTCGCTTACAAAATTACTTATAACGATTACGACCGCCGCGATAGCAACATGCTCCAGGATTGCCTTGTATGGATTTATTTTTTGTTCTTTTGCGATATAATAGCTTATTACCGCAAGTAAGGTGATGCCCCAAGTGATAGAAAAAATAATTGCGTAGCCTATCGGTAAAAGGAGGATGAACAAAATAAATATAAGGATAACAAAAAACCTTGTGAGGAAATTAAAAAAGGTCGATGTTCTGATGACATTGGATTTCTTGAGGTCTGATTCCTGATAGATGTGTATGCCGAGTGAATCAGAGATGTTATCTGCTATCGCAATGACGAGTAATGAAGCGATGATACCCATCTGGGGATGTGAGCTTTTACTTAGACCAATGATAAATGCCAAGCAGGTGATGATGGCTGACGTTGCACCAAAACTAAATTTCGAAAGATGGGACATGAAAAGGAATTATTCAATCTCTTTAAGTGTTCTTCGATGTTTTCCTTTAATCTGAAGGTTTCTTTCCACAAGCATAACAGCATCCTCGATGAACACAAATTGTTCCACCGCAATGAGAGCAAGTCCACCGTATTTTTTCGTTTTTAACAAATTCGCGTACACCCATTTTTTTCAGATTCTTGAGATTTTCAATCGTACTCATGTTGTATCTGGTTCGATATCTCTTATCCATGCGTTTTATTAGGTCACAAGGGAATTTTTTGCAATCAAAGCAAAATTTTAAATTATTTTTCTGTAATTCATCACAGTTTTTGATTTTACATTGAGCGCGAGTAACCGGTTTATCGCTGGTATCTATTCTGCACCCCAGGCATCTATTTTTTTCCCGAAGATAAGCGATACAAACACGACAATTTATTCCGCAGGGGGTGAGGAGTGAGCGCTTCATTGATGGTTTTATGTTCATCGTTTATCCGTTATAATGTAGTAGTAAATAATTATTCTTACCATAGTCTATATGTCCATTATCCTGCAGAAAATAATGTAATAAAAAATAGACGGGAGGCGGATTTGAACATTAAGATAGTCGGTAGTAAATTATAAATTATTTGTGTGATTTATACTGGTTTGGTTTATGAAATATTATGTCTATGTAATAAGGCTTGATGATGCAGTGTTGAAGTCACGGAAGTTTAGGCGTCGTAATCCAGAAGTAATCCCTGGTCTTCCTTGTTATTATGTCGGTCAGAGTTGTCATCATCCTGAGACCCGTTTCTGGCAACATAAAAACGGATATAAGTGTAATCGTTTTGTTAAAGAATTTGGTTTGGGTCTTTGCCCTCAATTATATGAGAGTATTAATCCGATAGCATCTCGTAAAGAAGCAGAGATTATTGAGGGAGGACTTACTGAGCATCTGAGGACTAAGGGCCATGGTGTTTGGTCTAATTGAAATTGACATTTAAAATAATGAAATTTTTTAAAAATTGTTTATTTAAAGATAAGTCAAAAAGAAAAAGTGCAGGGTGATGGATTTGAACCCAAGAATACCTTTAAATTATGCGTTTTCTCCTGTTGACGTTAAAATGTTTTACCGTTCGTAAGGGAACAAGAATTTACCAATAAAAATCTCTATATATTGCTCCTGCCACCGATGTCCAAACCTATCGATCCTTCCAATCAGCGATGTTCTTGGCGGCGGCGGCCCGGATGAGCGCCTTAAATGCACGGGCATTGATCTTGTCGCCCTCATGAAAGTCGATTGCTCTGCGGGTGTTTCCCTCCAGGCTGGAGTTGAACAATCGTGAGGGATCCTTGAGCGAGGCACCCTTGAAGAACGTGACCTTCACGACGGCCTTGTAGGACTCGCCCGTGCAGAGACCGCCATGGTCCGACCAGATCGGGGTTCCTATCCACTTCCACTCCTCGACGGCATTCGGGTCAGCCTCCATAATGAGCTTGCGAATTTCTGCTAGACGATCACCCCGCCAGTCGCCCAGCTCTTGAATTCGTTGGCTGATGATCTCTGATGCAGATTCGTTTGTGACCTTTGTTACCTTTCTCACGAAGTTGTCCTCCGAGTCTCCTTAACGAACTTCTGGTTATTCTCCTTTGTCATGAATCTGTATTGTCGTCGTTCATAAATATATACATTTCCAAGGAAATAAAGTGCAGGGGGAATGGATTTGAACCCCAGATTGCCGTTTAAATAATTAAACAAAATAATATTGAATAAAAAAAAAACATGCGGAAATAGGCAGTTACTCCACTCCTAATGGTATCAAAAAAATAAATAATCCTATAAAGATTAGAATCAAACCCGCTATGCTGATCATAGAAGGCATGGTTGTTATCAGAAAATAGATACCTCCAACCATCAATAGCACACCGAAAGCGTGGACAAATATCTTCAATAAAATGTTTTTACATGTTTCTCTAATTTTATTATAAATTACCGTTTCGAACCATGCTATAAATCCTCTTGTCCCAATAACCATTGTAAAAATTATTGTTTTTAACTTTATTTGAGTTTCTATTCACCTAAATTGATTATAGATAACAATTTTTTTAAAGAAAAAAGTGCAGGGGAAGGGATTTGAACTTCTAATTACCGGTACAATTCATGTTTCCGATGTCTTTTAAGGTAATCAAGAAGGTAAAAAACCATGCAGGATAGTAAATACCAAAAGAGAATATCGACAAGGAAATAGCCCCAAGAAAAATCAACCGGTGAAGGTGTGGGGTGGTTTGGCCAAATCATGAAACTTCCTTTAGGATAGAAGCCAAACGGAAGACCGAATAACTCTCGAGCATCAAGAATATGATTTGACGAAATCCAAAGATAGTTCAGACCACCCATTGTACACGCAAAGACAACCAGCCGTCGCCAATCTGGTTTCAGAAATTCCTTAAATGTCATTAATCTGTATCAAGAACGATTTCTTATTAATTTCCGGTTAAAGAAAATAAGTGCAGGGGAAGGGATTTGAACCCTCGGACTCCTGCGAGACAGGATATCTTCTCGGCGAACCTTTGCTTTCTTAGATCTTAAGTCCTGCGCCGTTGGCCATGCTTGGCTACCCCTGCAGACAATTGATGAAATAAAGGAGTGCGGACGCCGGGATTCGAACCCGGGCAAGAGGCTTGGAGGGCCTCAATCATAACCACTAGATCACATCCGCATTCTATGGTCTGATACTGTCATTGGTGTGTCTGGTGTGTGGTAGACATAAATTCACTATTCATAATCTTTTTTATTAAACATCCATCTGTTGCGTTGTCTGAGGAAAACAAAAAAAAGATACGGGAGTACAAAGAAGAAGGTTTAAATCACCAGATGGGATATCCTGTGCAATAGGAGGTGTTTTATGGTATATAAATACGAAGGATGGACGTTATACACCCGCAGTGTGAATCTGAAAGGTGGACGGCAACAAACGATCTATTTCTTCAGTAAACGATCACCAAAAAGCGGGACTCCCTGCGATTTACCAAATGGGTACGCTGTTGGTGTCAATAAGAGAACCAGTCTTCCTTACCTGAAAAAGAAGTAAAGTAATTGGTTCTTTTTTTCTCTTTTTTTTTGAAGAAAGGTTTATAAGGAGTATCGGTGTTCAATGACCGGTGAGATGTATGGGCGACGAAATATCTGACCCGGAAGAAGTCAGCTGCATGGCTCTGACGACCAAAAAAGTAATCACCTCAAATGAGGAGCTAATGTTGTTCATGCATCGATTTAATCTCGACTGGGATACGGTAGAGACCATGCCAGCGTTTGAAGAACACTGCAAGGTGTTGTTCCGTCGAGAACAACACGATAAATAATGCTGCGGTTATCTGTCCTTTTATATTTCTATCTTTTGACGAAATCCATATAAAACATAGGTTGATTTTGGGGCTCAGTGAATTTCATGGTAAGCTTCGATCAATTGTACTCAGATAGAGCAGGGAAGATGCGAAAATCTGAAATCCGTGAGCTGCTTAAAGTCACTCAGGATCCAGAGATCATTTCCTTTGCCGGTGGATTACCAAATCCGCTTTCTTTCCCCATTGATGATTTGAAAGGGATCGTCCAAACCGTGCTCAACAATCACGGGAAGGTCGCGCTTCAGTACGGAGCGACACACGGCGTCAATGAGCTTCGGGAAGCAATCCTTGAACGCTCCGTCAAAGAAGGCATGAAAGGTGGCATGTCGATGGAAAACATCATGATCACGAGCGGATCCCAGCAAGCACTGGATGCGGTCGGCAAGATCTTTCTCAACCCCGGGGACATCGCGATGGTCGGTCTTCCATCCTATCTTGGTGGGATAAACGCGTTCCGCAGCTATGAGGCTAACCTCATTGGTATTCCCTTGGATAAGGAGGGGATGCGCGTGGACCTACTTGAAGAGAAGATCAAAGAGCTCATCAAGCAAGACATGACCGTGAAGTTCATCTACACGGTTCCTACGTTTCAGAACCCGGCAGGGACCGTCATGCCTGGGTCGCGACGCAAAAAACTGGTTGACATCGCCCATGAGTACAATTTAGTAATAGTCGAAGACGACCCATATGGGAAGTTACGCTACGATATCCCCCCAGTCAAACCAATCAAAGCGTTTGATGATGAAGACCGGGTCATTTACATGTCAACGTTTTCGAAGATCCTTGCACCAGGTTTTCGGCTTGCCTGGATCATCGCTAATGAGGATATCATGCGAAAACTCGCTTTATGCAAGCAGGCACAGGATCTCTGCACCGCCCCGTTTTCTCAATATATCGCCTATGAGTTCATAAAAAGTGGGCTGCTTGATTTGCACATCATGAGGATTTGTGAGATGTACAAACCGAAGCGTGACATCATGATAAATGCGATAAAGAATTATTTCCCTGCAGGGTATAGCTGCAACAAACCGAAAGGTGGGATGTTTGCCTGGGTCACGCTCCCTGAGCAGATCGACACTGAAGCCATGTTCCTTGATGCATTTAAAGAAAAAGTCGCCTATGTCCACGGGAAAGCATTCTGCGTTGATGGTGGTGGCGGCAGCTCCATGCGGCTGAACTTTTCATACTCCACGAACGAACAGCTGGAAATCGGAGTAAAACGGCTTGGCGCAGTCATTGAGCGGAAAATGAAGGTGTTATGCCGCTAGGTAAAGCAATCATCCTTGCCGCTATCCTTGTTGTAAGCTCTTTTTCAGGCTGCATGTTTCTTCGACAGACGAAATTTACATTGATTTCTCTGACGGTTGATGACGATGGTGGATTCCCTCAGATGTATCTGCAGTTCAACGTCTCTGATATCTCTACTCTTACCCTTATCGGTCCTCAAAAAACAGCTCTTTTCTCTGACACGTATTATATGGGTGTTCACAATGAGAGCATCTCCCTTGCTGGGTATCGGACCGCGAATGCTGCAGGGATGTATACGTTAAAGGCTACTGATGCGTCGAAAAACACGATCTATGAAAATGAGCTCCAGTTCAACGGACATGATCTGTCACTTTCCTCCCTTTCTGAAGAAAAGTGGACTGGAGATGCTGGTCTTTCAGTTATCGTGTTTCATCTCGAGGTTACAAACTCAGGTGACCTGCCTGCATACCCCTTCAACTTGACCGTTCTTCAAGGGGAAAACCAGATGCATGCGTTTCTCCTACCAACCGTTGTTCTCCCCGGTCACACCGAGCAGATACCCTGTTTTATTCCTCTTGTAGGTCTCCCATCTGAAGGAAATCAGCTGAATATATCATTGTATGATAACAGTGGAGTTGTTCTTCTGAGCTCAAGTGTCATAATGATGAAAAAAAGCCAGATGGCTTCATGGGAGTATCACTGGACTTACCTTGGTGATCATACCCTCAAAGCTCCTGAGGTCGATTGGTTCTATGATTATTATAAAAGCGTGGAGCGTTATGATATCACCGATTACGCCGCGTATGTGTTTGACCGATATGATGATCTCTACCGATGACCCAAACAATGAGTCGTATGAATACCCCAGGTTCCCCCTGGAGACACTCAAGGAGCAACGGGGAGACTGTGAGGATAAAGCCATTCTGACCGCAGCATTGCTTGAAAGCCTCGGGTATAATGTATCACTGTTACGACTTCCGCAACATATGGCGGTTGGTGTCCATCTGAACGAAACGATCCCGGGGTATTCGTATTATACCGACCAGTATTATTTTTTAGAGACCACCACAATGCATATGACCCTGGGGAGAGTCCCCCCTGAGTATCAAGGGTTGAAGAACGTGACCGTGTATCCGATTTCCTTGCGGCCTCTGCTGATTCATCACTGGAAAAGCGCTACGCGATTTCAGATGAGCAGCGGACAGGATTACATACGGGTGAAGATGATTCTTGAAAACCTCGGGACTGCACCCACCGTAACCATCGAGGTTCGAGGTGCGTTTTCTGATAATGCAAGCCGGCTGTACAATCAAAAGACAACAGAGGTCCCCGCAATTGCTGCTGGGGAGAAACGTCTGGTGGAACTCTCGGTCGATGTGCCGGCCTTGGTCTCTACAACCCTTAAGACACGGTTGTATATCAACGGTGTGATGGTGAATCAGCGTGAATCCACGTCTCGGTTCCCATAAAAAATCTTTTCATTGCTCCTTAAAAACATGCAGGTCGGTAGGTGAGTAACTGAAGTTCCGCAAGTAGAAATTACCATATGAT
>DQIQ01000066.1 GCA_003942085.1 Thermoplasmata archaeon
AGATACAAATGAACCTGTTCTAACTGACGAACCTGTTGAGACTGATGAACAGGATATTACCACAGTCCCGTTGTCAGACGCAGAAATGCTCAGCCTTGAAGAAAAGATCGTCCAGTTGTTAAAAACATCGAATGGAGAACAGTACCAGTCTGATATCGTTAAAAACCTCGGGCTCCCCAAATCAACCGTAAGCGCCACGCTCAACGACCTCCATAAACGTGGAATTATTCAGAAGATAAAAAAGGGACGGGAAAATCTCATAAGGCTGATTTGATTTGCGGCCCCGTTCCCGAGGATGTTTTTCATCAGGATCATTTCTTTTTTTAAAATTTTTCAAAGGCGGGTCTATTCCAATTTCGACAAGTAAAATTTCATAAATATCGCCCGGTTTATTCTTTTTTCTTTCTGGAAACCTGATCATGGTTTACGCATTGTGGGGAAGATACCGCTCAATAGGTCCGTGAGCAGATAACTTTGCTCCTTCAAGCACTGAAACAGCACCGTGACCCCCGCAGACAAGGCATCTTCTGCCTGCCACAACAAGATTGGCATCCGTTTCCAAAGCCAGATCCAGCAACGCCTTGCGCTCCTTTTTGGCAAGCTCGCTATCCACGTTTACAGACGTTACAAGAAAAGCTGCAAGTGAGCTGTAGTCAGCACGCTCTTTTGTGAGGCTGGAAAAGTTGATCACGCTGTCTCCGGCAAATAATAATCCCGATTTTTGGGAATACAGATATATCTGCCCGCAGGTGTGCCCTCCGAGCCCCTCAAGTATTTCCAGTTCAAGATCGCCGATGGTAACGATTCCCAGCACAGGGAATATCCCCCGCATTGCTACCGGGGGATTTGTAAAGCATTTAGCATGTTTAGGCGTATTGAACCTCGAAAATAGGTTAATCATCTTGGTGTAGAATTCTTCCAGAACCGAATGTTCGCTCCTCGAGCCATACGCCCGGTTATTCTTTTTGATTATTTCAAGCGTGTCTTTGTGCATGAAAACAGGTGCACTGAAAAAGCCGGCAGCACCACAATGATCCGCATCTGCATGAGTAATAAAAATACGCGATATTTTTTGCTCATCCAAAAACCCAAACCGAGAGAGCATGTCCATTACATCATCATTATAAATGCCATAACCGGTGTCAATCATGATATTCTCGTCTTGGGTGGTTATTAAAAAAATATTGCCGCCGCAGGGAAGCTGGAAGCACAAGAGGTTTGATGATTCCGTGAGAGGAACCCTCTGGACTTCTGCGGAGAACTTATCGCCGGTTGTTGCCATGAGGGTCTGTCCGGTAGCAAGGATACTTCCGAATACTTTTTGAGGATCATTCCCACGGTCCATCAGTTCCTGCACAATATGATTTGCATCTGCAAGGAATGAGAGTAAAAATTCATCCTCTGATTCTCCAATGAGTTTTCGAATTTCCTGTGCATATCTGACATAAAAAACCGTGTCATCAAGATGTTTTCCCGTAGTATCGTATTCAATAATTTCAAGTCGGTAGCGGGACTTAAGATGGTCTAACAGCTCGTCAACAACCGAACTTTGTTCAAGGTTTAGGCTGACCGTCAGACGATCAGGATGCCTGCCCTTATCATCAAAATCAATAAATGCAATATTTGCTCCTGCCGATGTTGTAAAGTTCAGGAAATCATGAAGTGCACCAGGCTTATGGGGGAGATAAAGACAGAACTTTAAAAAATTTAACGGCTTTAACGATGTCTGGAGATACCCGATTTTCGCAAGATCATGGGTAATTTTTTTAAAAGATTCGTCAGAAGCTGTCACTTCATAAAAGACTGTTGACGGATCAATTCGTCGATCATACTGTATACGATTGATATTTCCCTCATATTTTTTTATGATCTCTGCTGCCCGGTGGAGAGATCCCGGAGCATCTGGCATATGTGCGATAAAAGAAAATCTTTTCAAACATATCCCCCGGATGTGGTTTTAGAATATGTTAGTTGGTTCCGATATAGATAACGATAAAAAAATTATCTTTTTTCGTTTGACAATTAAAAAACGGGATTTTCACAAAAAATCAAAAATTTTATGGGGTTATTGCAGGATTATTTCTTGTTTAATCTTGACCCTGCAAGGATGATATCAGCGGAAATAAAGAGTCCTGCAATTGCTGCCATGGGTGAGAGAGGGAGACCTGGAGTCCGTGAAGGAACGACTTTCGGAGGTTGTGTGGTTGCAGGTGAAGGGCTCCGGGTTACCGTTGCATTCGTCAATACGACCTTAGAAAGGGTGGAATTTTCGGGAGAGACCAGGTTCAGGGTAGTCATGAGCGAATTTTTCATGGATGGGTTACTGATCGTAACAACATGGTTCCCCGGGGGCATGTCTGCATGGAATCCATAATTAAATGAACCGGTGCCGCTTACTGGAGAAATATATGTATGCTGTTTTGTGCCATTGGAATCGGAAACATCAATTATAACATAGGTCACTCCTTTTTCCGCAACCCCGTTCAGCAGCACATAATCTCCGGGATGTATTGGTTCCGGTTGCGCATCGATATAAAATTCAGGTTTTTTTAATAGAATTGATGTCGTAGCAGTTTTTTCAGGGTTTGCCAAGTCCATAGCTGTAATTGTATACCTTGCAGTCACCAGCTTTTCGATTCCCTGAGTATTCACACTAAACCAGTTAAATCTCCATGTGGTATTATCTGTTACAGGTACAGTATTCCCCGAACCGGGAATCCCATTGAGATCGTAAAGCGGGACCCCTTCTGGGGGAAGGTTGGGACCGGTAATTTTTATTGTTGTTGTATTCCCGGCAGTATTTTTACCGTCAAAGGTGATGGTATCCCCGATATAATATCCTCCAGGTCCTCGGTAGGAGATGCTCACAAAACCCGCATCAGCAAAAACCGGCTGGATAATACAAATTATGGCAATAAGCAAAATAAGTGAGCAATATCTTTTATTTAAACGCGAATAGTCCATTTTCAGCCTCTCGTTAAACAGCATTTCATTAATGAAGATAAATATTTTTGTTAATGGCGGATCGGAAGTTTTCAGGAATAATACTAATAGTAGCAGTCCTGATATTACGAAATTCTCATCTACTATGTGATTGCATCTTTTTATCAGAGACGCATGGAAAGTCACAGGGTACAGGACATGATGCTGCTGATGGCATCGAAGATCCGGGCAATTGCCTATAAAATTTCAGACGAAGATGTCAGGAGATTCATCACAGAACTGCTCAATGCAAAGCGCATCTACGTCATGGGGGCGGGACGTTCCGGACTCGTTGCAAAGGCATTTGCCATGCGACTTATGCATCTGGGGATGCATGCTTTTGTTGTAGGAGAGACGATTACTCCTGCACTGGATACAGGAGATATTATGGTAATCTTCTCAGGATCGGGACGGACCAAGACGATTGCCGATATTGCAGAAACCGCAAAGGGCATCGGGGCAAAAATCTGCCTCATCACGTCAAACGCAGATTCAAGAATCGGCAGGATTTCAGACTGTATTGTTATCATCGAGCACCAAAGGGATGATGCAGGAGATGAAGCCGTTGAATTTGAGATCCGGCAGATGATTGGGGATCACAAGTCATTTGCACCACTCGGAACACTCTTTGAAACCGCTTCAATGGTCTTTGCCGATGCAGTGATTTCCCGGCTGATGGAGATCACCAAAACAGATGAGCTTGCCCTCAAAAACAGGCATACGAATATCGAATAATGAGGATGATGAAATGAAACTGAAATTTGCAGACAGGGTTCAGGATATTGAAATATCCGGGATCAGGAAAATATTTGAAGCCGCTGGTGCGGATTCGATCAACATGGGACTGGGACAACCGGATTTTGATACACCGCAACATATCAAGAATGCAGCCATAAAAGCAATTGCCGAGGGAAAAACGGGTTATACCAATAATACCGGAATTCCTGAACTCCGGGTCGCAATCAGTAAAAAATTCAAAAAAGAGAATGGACTTTCCTATACTCCGGATCAACTGATTGTAACTGCCGGCGCAAGTGAAGCACTGCATATCGTAATGCAGGCGATGGTCGGTAAAGGGGACCGAGTTCTCTGTCCTGATCCGGGATTTGTCTCGTATGCTGCGCTTGCTACCCTTGCAGACGGGCGACCGGTCAGCATGCCGCTTACTCCCAGTCTTCACATTGATGTGGAAAAGGCAAAAGCACTGATGGACGGAGCCCGGATTATGGTGCTGAATTCACCAGGAAATCCGACCGGTGCGGTTGAAAATAAAGAATCCATAAAAGCACTTGTTGAATATGCTAATGATGCAGGCGTCACAGTTGTTTCCGACGAAGTCTATGAGCATTTCATCTACGGCAAAAAGCACTGGAGTGCAGCCCGCTTTGGTGAAAACGTAATTACCATCAATGCAACGAGCAAAACCTATGCAATGACCGGCTGGCGACTCGGATACATGGCCGCTCCTGAGGAAGTCGTTGGCCAGTGCCTGAAGGTTCACCAGTATTGCCAGGCCTGTGCTACATCAATTTCCCAGTACGCTGCAGTAGCGGCTTATGAAGGAGACCAGGGTCCGGTCGCAATGATGCGAAACGAATATCAGGTGCGAAGGGATTTGATCTGTAAACGACTTGCAGATCTGGGATTTGTGTTCCCGGTTCCTGAAGGCGCATTCTATACTTTTGTACCCATGAAACCGAGGATCACCCAAAAAATTATCGAGATGGGTGTTATCGTTGTCCCCGGCACAGCATTTGGAGTCAACGCCCCTGGATATACCCGGTTCAGTTACGCAACCTCACGGGACAATATAAACCGGGCTCTTGATCGGGTTCAAAAAGTAATGAGTGATTAACATGGTAAAAGAACTTTTAAGAAAATTATCCAACGCACATGGTGTATCGGGTAGTGAAAGCGGGGTATTTGCGATCATAAAAAAGGAACTCAAGGGGTATGTAGATGAAATTCAGGAAGACCCGATGGGCAACCTCATCGCAATAAAACGTGGTAATATCTTCAAAGTCATGCTCGCTGCACATATGGATGAGATCGGGCTTATGGTCAAGTATATCGATGAAAAGGGTTTTATCCGCTTTGTTGCTCTTGGGGGGTGGTACGGTCCAACGCTCTATAACCAGAGGGTTATCCTGCACGGGGCAAAAGGGAAATACCGTGGTGTAATCGGCGGGAAACCCCCTCACATGATGGATGACGAGGAACGCAAAAAAGGTGTTAAGGTCGATGATATGTTTATCGATATCGGGGCAAAAAACCGCGAAGAGGTTGAGTATCTCGGTATCGAAGTCGGGACTCCCGTGACCGTTGACCGCGATTTTACTGAACTGGCGTACAACCGGGTATCGGGAAAGGCGTTTGATAACCGTGCGGGAGTAGCAATGCTCATAAAAGTCTTAAAAGAAATGGACTCCCCGCTCACGGTCTTTGGTGTTTTCACCGTCCAGGAAGAAGTTGGGCTGAAAGGTGCTCGTACCAGTGCTTATTCTCTTGATCCCGATTGTGCGATTGCAACAGATGTCACGATCCCTGGAGACCATCCGGGAATTGAAATGAAAGATGCTCCCGTAGAGATGGGCAAAGGTCCGGTTATCACCCTCGTGGACAGCAGTGGACGCGGTCTTATTGCCAGCAGGAAAGTGGTAAAATGGCTCAAGGATGCTGCTGATAACCAGGGAATTCCGGTACAGTTGGAAGTCGGAAGTGGGGGGACTACGGATGCCACAGCAATCCACCTAACCAAAAGTGGTATCCCCAGTACAACCGTCAGTATTCCTTCACGGTATATTCACTCGCCTGTGGAAGTTCTTGATATCGAGGATATCGAGGCCGGGGTAAAACTTCTGGTTGCAGCGCTGAAACATAAACCGGTTCTATGAAAAATCTCTTATCTTGATTTTTTATCGGAGCATAATAAAAGATATGTTGACGATATTTGGGAAGTAGGTAAGCCATTGAAGTATGAGGTTAAGAAAATCGATAAAGAATTCCCACTTCAGAAAAAAGTTATGTGATATGTAATGCAACGAAATCTATATCATAAAAAAGTGGGAATGCTGGATTCTGTATCCGTTCTGGAACCAAGATTCGATTCGATAGAGGTATCATGAAAATAAAGGAATTAATGAAATGGACTGTTTTGATTTTATTGCTCATATCAAGTATTCATACCGTTTCTGCAATATCATTATCCTCAATTCCTCAAACTGGCGTGTGGGTACGGGTAATCTACCCGGGGAATTTTACCGGGTCGATTGAATCTGATGGAAAAATGATACCAGTGTCTGGCTCTATTGACCAGTTCTACCAGGTTCTGACCGTTGACGGAATTGTAACGGCAATTCTTCAGAAAGAAGACGATTCGACAAATAAAATCACTTTGGAGGTTTACAAAAATGGAGGGCTCCTTAAACGTGAAACAAATGAAATTCCAAATGGTATTGTTGGAATTCAGTTTGATTTAAAATCCCTCCCCACACTAACAACTGTCACAACCGCATCACAACCAATAATTCCTAAAACTGGTGTATCGGTTCGGGTGATATACCCGGGGAATTTTACCGGGTCGATCGGGTCAACTGGGAAAATGAAACCGGTGACTGGTTATGTTGACCAGGTCTACCAGGTCCCGACAATTGACGAAACTGTAACGGTAGTCTTTCAGAAAAAAGACAATTCGACAAATAAAATTACTTTGGAAGTTTATTACAATGAAGTGTTCCTACAACGTAAAACAAGTGAAATTCCAAATGGTATTGTTGAAATCTGGCTTGATTTAAAATCCCTCCCCACACTAACAACTGTCACTACCACATTACAACCATTAATTACTCAAACAAAAGCAGTTGATGAAAGTCAGCAATTGGGAGAACAGAACAATATATTGACGCAAATAACAAAATTTTTTAAAAAAATGTTTGATTTGAGATAATTTTTTTATATATTTTTTAATTAGAAGTTTATATTAAATAAAAGAAAAGTACATACCATTCATTTTAATTAGTCACTAAATGTTATTTTTATTGCAATTCTATTGATTAGTAATCGCTCGACTGTCGTAATTCAAGAAAATATTTGAATTGGTTACAGAGTCAGACTTGAAAAGAGGTACG
>DQIQ01000067.1 GCA_003942085.1 Thermoplasmata archaeon
AGCATACCAATCGCACCAGGGGAACTTTACATCGACCTTCGCGAAGACGGCTACAATTATTACGACCCTTATCGACACGATGCCGTCGAAGGCAAACCACTGTGGATGAACCTCTCATTACAGCCTTATGGTATCAGCATTGACATCGCAAAACCCCTGCAGGCGCTCTACCTGAACAATCAACGTATTCTCCCATGGTCATCGGCCAGGATCATCGGACCGATCACTATTGAGGCGACCGGTGCAGATTTCTTCTATGGACCAGAACAATGGCAGGTACAGAAAGTCGAATTCTACATTGACAACGCCTTAAAGGCCACCGTGACAGCAGAGCCATACTCCTGGAACTGGACGGCAAAAACCATTGGGAAACACACCATCAAGGTCGTCGCATACGGGTTTGACAACGATACCGCAAGCAAGGAAATCCAGGTGACGAAATTCTTGTAAACGCTTCGATACCTATCACTTTCAGAGATGGCAAAATAAACGGAGGTTAGAGATTTGCCCCTCTTTTCTTTTTAATTTTATTTACTCAAAACATTTAAATAAATCGACAGATTAGTTATCTGTATCCTGTTTAATGCAGGGGAGAAATAAAAGAATATGAAGCATTGTTCAGTTCGCAGTGGTTTGGTTTTTGGACTTGTCATATTGTTCGTCGGAGCAAGTATTATGTCAGCCTTGAATACAAATCATTCTCTGATTGCTCACCCAATGGATCGTGTCAAATGGATTTATGTCGGCGGGAGCGGCCCGGAGAACTATACCAGGATCCAGGATGCTATCAACGACTCAGTAAATGGGGATACCGTCTATGTGTATGATGATTCCTCCCCCTATTATGAGAACATTGTGATACAGAAATCCATTACCTTAATTGGTGAGGATAAACTCAGCACCGAAATCAATGGGTCGTTCCTTGAGGATTCTCTGGATACGATCAACATCACTGGGGATCATGTCACGGTTGGTGGCTTTCGCATCACCAATAATCGTGGCTACTATTATCAGGGTGCAATCAAGATCATTGGGGATTACGTCGCTATCAATAATTGTATCATCGACAGCAACGAATGGATCGGCATCTACCTGTATGGTGCATCCTCCTGCCAGATATCTGATTGTGAACTCTATGAAAACCTTGTTGCAATCAATCTTGTCTACTCAACCTATAATAAAATCCAGAACTGTTCGTGTCATGATAATTCCGATGCCATCATCCTTTCTCAATCCTCGGATACCAATCAAATCATAAACTCAACATGTAAAAGAAATAGTTTTGATAGCCTGCATATCCAACAGTCTTCAGATAATCAGATCACTGGTTGCGTGTGCCAAAACAACAACCAAGGTATTACGCTTGCTTACGCACCAAATACGACAATGCACAATAACATCATGAGTGATAATTACGTGTCCTTTGGTATCGGCTCAACATTTTTGCAAGATTACTTTTGTGATATTGATACGTCAAACACCATCAACGAAAAACCGATGTACTACCTCATCGGACAACACGATCTTTCCTTTGATGAAGATATAGGGATAGGTTTCCTTGGATTAGTCAGCTGCCAAAACATCACTGTGAAAAATCTTGGTTTTTCAAACAATTTCGAAGGGATGCTCATCGCTGGAACCTCGAATTCATCCATAGAAAACTGTAGTTTTAGTAATAACGATGGTCATGGGATGTACATCATCTCTTCAGTGGACAACACAGTAAAAAACTGTACGTTTCGAAACAGCTTCTGGGATGGCATCTTTCTTTATTATTCATCAGACAACACCATACAAAATTGCTCTTGTGACAACTCCATTGCTGGGGTAAGCCTCAGCTCATCCACCCACAACACTATCAAAGGACAGACCGTTGACCATTGCTCAGTAGGCATCTCACTTGATGCATCAGGCAGTAATGTTTTGAAAGACAACGAAATGTCACGATGCGGACTGAAGATAGTCGGAGGCACCCTTGCTGACTACATCAATGATGCTGATACCAGCAACTCGGTCAACGGCAAACCAATATATTATTGCTTAAATGAAACGAACAGGATGATCCCCTCTGACGCTGGCCAAGTCATCCTCATTAATTGTTCAAGCTGCAATGCCTCACATCTAGATCTGAGCAACGCAAGCATTGGCATAGAGCTGGCGTATTCGCGCACCAACACCATCACCCACAACACCATTGATACCAATAGTCTCGTTGCAATCTATCTTGATGGATCTGACAACAACGACAACCTCATCAAAGAAAACATTCTCCGGGAAAACAACTATGGAATCGACCTTGATTCCTCCCACTATAACATCATTTCAGGAAATATTCTATCGGGCAATGGTCTTGGGTTTTCATTGAGCTCCTCAACGGAAAACACTCTCATCGGAAACACCATCCAGGATGGCTATTATGGAGTCTATCTTGAAGACTCTCGATTCAATACCCTAACAGACAATACCATCCGTAACGCCAGTATTTTCGGCCTTTTTCTCTTTACATCCAGTCAAAACGTCCTTAAAACGAACAAGATGACTGACTGCAGTCTCCAGGTGTACGGCAGCATTCTCCCTGACTATTACAATGATGTGGATACCACGAACACGGTGAATGAAAAACCGCTCTACTATTACATAGGTAAGACAGACAGGACACTCCCCCAAGATGCTGGCCAGGTCATCCTCATCGATTGCAGTCGGTGCACCATCGAAAAACTCAATCTCAACAAGGGAACCATCGGGATTACGCTTGCTTATTCCTCAAACAACATCATTAGCGGAAACACCATAAAAAATCAAAGCATGACCGCTCTTGACCTGGGACATCCTGTAAACAACGATAATACGATCCAAGGAAACATCCTGCAAGAAAATAGCTATGGAATCGACCTTGAATTTTCTGAGGGGAACACGATGAAAAGAAATCAAATCGTCTCCAACGACAACGGTGTCTTTCTGTATCTTGCGCTCAATACAACCATCCAAAGAAACACCATTTCTAAAAACAATCTTGGCATTAGGACGATAGAGTCACCCGGGAGCATTGTTCGCTGGAACAACATCTATTCGAATTACCTTTATGGGCTCTACACAGAATCATGTAGTGTTTCTGCACGATGGAACTGGTGGGGTGCGGTAGCAGGTCCAAGTATCAAGGTGAGCGGAAACGGGGACCAAATACACTTTATAAAAAACGGGCATGTCACCTATAAGCCTTGGAAAGTCCTCCCGGTGTTTTTTACAGGGAAGAAGTATTCCAGTATAACGACTGATACCCAAAAGAATTTTATCAATGTTCCGTTCACGACAGCTGGGACGATGATTGTCGATCTCAATCAGATCTCATCCGATTTGACCGCTTTGTGTGGGATGAAAAACAAAAGAGTCACCAAAGATCATGCAATTCCACCAACTGCTGAAGTTGCATTAACGCTTGGTACTCATTTTCCTTGAATCAACGTAGAATAAACACTCTACCCCTTTTATTGGTTAAAAGAGCGCTGGGGAGGAGATTTGAACGCCAAATTACCGGCATGATAATGATTGTCATTTATTATCAATAGAGTATGTTAATTTTAATTGAACATTTGGTCAAGGGAATGTTTGAACCAACAGTATTATGATTGGCCCAATAATCACAGCCGCTAAAGCCTTATCATGAGTGACAACATCACGAACACCATACATAAGGTGCATCCATATTATACCATATCCACACATCATTACCCTTCCAATAAATGTCTTATTCGGTTTTAGTACTTCAACTGAACCAGAGCAGGTTTCTTTTGGATATACAAGAAAACCTAAATCATAAAATGGTGCCATATCAACCGACCAAAAAACATTTTGTAGGTCATTATCTCCAGGATTCTTTATGATTATTGAGAAAAATAAAAAACGATTCTTTTGTTTTTCATCAATTGGTGGTATCGAAAGTTCTAAATCTAATTTAATGGGAGATTTTATTGAATTTATCTCAACTTCTTTATTCTCAATTTTATCAATAAATTGAAAAATATTTTTTTGAATAATCGTGTTGTTGCGAGCAACAACCGTCGGTGAATACGTTATCACAATGAAAAGAAGAACAATTCCAACCGCCAAATATTTCTTCATTTGTTTCCTTCCATCTATATGAAAATAAAGAATCCTTCTCTATTTAAAATCTTCCTCTGATGTACCGGTATTTAGGAGTTCAAATCATTTTTTCGTCCAATGGCAAGTTTCTCCTGGAAAAATATGAAAAATTACGCTGGGGAGGAGATTCGAACGCCAATTTACCGGCATGATAATCATTGACGTTTTAATTATTAAGCCCAAGAACAATTTAGTGTCAAACCAATTGTAGTCATAATTTCACGTAAAAAAACAATATTATTTATTACTGAAAAGAGATATAATGGAAGTAATAACAAACAAAGAATTGGGAAACTCCAACGAATTGTATTCTCTTTTTCACAATCACACTTCGTATTCGATAATTGCGCTATTTCACTATTGAGTGTCGCATCTTTTTCAATAACTGCAATTATTTCCTTCTGCATTTCTTGATTATTCACTTGATACTGCTCAACAATCGAATGAATCTTTGACTTACTGATAATCTTTGAAAGTATCAAACCAACAAAATACATGTGCTTGAGTTGGTTCTTTGTTAAAACTTGTGAAGTTAATACCGAGAATTTCACATCTGGATTAAGGAAATCTGCTTTGTTTATCTGGGATTTGAGTATAATTCTCTGGATTTCTTTATTGTTTGCAATATCAACGATGGTTTGGAATAACAAGTCCTTTTGGTTGATTTCATCTTTTATTATTTTCTGGTTTGATGATTGAACCGTCTGAAATCCAACGACATTGCTCAACGATGCAAGAATGAGAACAATAACGGCAATAATACTTACTCCAATGAGAGGATATTTCTTCATCCTTTTCTTCCTATAAGAATTAAAGACTCCTTCTCTATTAATATCTTTCCCTAATGATTTTACCGGTATTTAGGAGTTCAAATCACTTTTTCGTGATATGTTTGTTTTTCTCCTGTAGAAATAAGTAAAATTACGCTGGGGAGGAGATTTGAACTCCTGAGGTGTTGTCACCAACGGTTTTCGAGACCGTCGCCGTGAACCGAGCTTGGCTACCCCAGCACATATCTGAGTAAAGAGGTAAAAAGTTTAATCTAAGGCTTTTTTATATCGGTATCGGTTCCATGAAGATAAAAGTTAAGATAGTACCACGAAACGTATCACAAGAAGTCGACGTTGCAGTTGGTGCGACCGTCTTAGATCTTCTCCGAACCATTCACCTAAGGCCCGATGCATTCATCGTACTAAAAAACAATATCCCGATCCCAGTCGACGATGTCCTAGGTGATGAACAGGAGCTGTGCTTACTGCAGGTCGCTTCTGGTGGATAGATAAACCTGCTCCCGTAGTGTAGCGGCCAATCATGAAGCCCTCTCGAGGCTTCGACTCGGGTTCAAATCCCGACGGGAGCATAATTTTATTTTATATATATTATAAAAATAATAAGAACTTCTATTAAATGGTGAAAGTGAATTCGAATCTCATCCCCGACGCATCCTGAAAAATCATCAAATGTATTAACAAATACGATTTCGAATCTCCCCCCTGTGCATGAACAAAGACCTCTTTACAATTTTCGCCGATTATGAAACCAAATCCTTTCATACCACTATACCATTTTACAGTTACTTTCAAACTTATGGATACATTAAAAAATGTGGCAACCTATTGAATATATGAGGAGTAATATGATGAACATTCTCAGCGATGTTTCAGAAACTGCATTAATAACACTAAGGTCACGTGTGATTGAAACCGAAAGAAAAAATCCAGTGATCGAGGACCCCGTAGGTCGAGAATGTCTTAATAGAATCAAGCCGTTGCTTTCTTCGGATACACTCAATAGGGTTATGAATAGAAAATTATCGAATACCTTAACACGACACATAGCACTTAGGTCAAGAAAATATGATGAGTATGCAAGAGCATTTATCAAGGAAAATCCAAATGGAATGGTCATCAGTCTTGGATGTGGCTTTGATACAAGATATTGGAGAGTTTCAGAAAAATCATGGAAATATGTTGAGATTGATCTCCCTGAAGTAATAACAGTAAAAAAGAAAATTTTGAATGATATAATTGATTATAAAATGATTGGAAGTTCTGTATTAGAAGATTCATGGATTAAACAAATAGCATCAATGCAAAAAGAACATCTGTTATTTCTCGCTGAAGGGTTGTTTATGTATCTTCCTAAATCTGAAGTAATCAAGGTTTTTGAAAGACTGTCAGAAACATTTTCAAAATCACAGATTGTGTTTGAAATAGTGAACGAAAGATTTACAAAAGGAATTTGGAAGAAGACCGTTGAAATGAAAATCAAACGAAATTTAGGAACAACGGCTGGTTCTTCATATAATTGTGGATTAAAAAAGGCAACAGATATCGAAGCATATGGAAAAAACATAAAAGTTGTGGAAGAATGGTCATACTTCGAAGACAAAGATATAAAACCTCGCATCCTGAGACTATTTCGGCATTCCAAATTCCTATCAAAGACTCAATGGACAATAAAAGCATTGCTGATTTGAAATATATTGAACTTTTTTAACTGTCAGTAAATTTGTGTTTCCTTCCCGACGTAAGAATTAGTGAGGCTTTGAACTCCTAGTATAAGTGCCTCTGTGGGGCACTATTACCAGGGATTCAAATCCCTCCGGACTAACTTATCTCGCCTTCTTTTGTTTTTTATGTTCATGTCGATGATGAGTATCTGGAAAATGCTCATGAACGTGGGTTATTTCGTTATGGGTATGATCATGGGTGTGGGGCTCATGCACATCTTCAGAATGTTCATGCAGATGATGCATATCAGTGTGAACGTGTGAATGAATGTGAGTGATTGGTTTATGAATATGGAAGTGTGCATGTTTTTCACTACCTACCAGCCATATGCCCAGAACCATGAACCCTGCTGCTGGTAACATGGTCCACCCAATCCATTCTCTGAGTATAATAAGTGAGGCTATAGCACCGATGAAAGGTGCTAAACTAAAGAATGTGCCTGTTCGTGAA
>DQIQ01000068.1 GCA_003942085.1 Thermoplasmata archaeon
AAAATGTATATGCAGTTTTGTTAAGCGGTTACCTCGGTATCAAAAACCTCTTTCTCTGGTTTGTATCCCTTATCAACTACGGTGTCCTGAATGAAATCAATGGTATAAACGATACCTTCGATGTCCTCAAATTCAGACGGGGATAGGTTAGGGAATTTTTCAGATTCAAACCAGATTTTCAGGAGTGTTTGTTTTTGTTTTTTCAGCAATTGCCAGTCGATAGAATTGACTATGCTGTTCACAATTCACCTTCATCATTATCCGTTTCGTCCTGAGGATAGACTACTTCAAAATCCGAAGCGTAAATCTCCTCATCGACGATGAGACCCGGATATTTCTCAGATTCTATACGGATTCTGGACTGTAGATTTTTCTGTTGTTTCAACATTTGCCAGTCGATTGTAGTGCTTGCACTTTGCATATTTTTACCTCGTAAAATGTGTGAGGATTTTTACAAATCCTCGATGTTTATCCGGCGAGCTGCTTTACTGTTGGTGAGGTGAGATTCCGGGGATATGTACACGGTCTCAGGCTCATCGTCTGAGGTAGTACCATCGCCACCGGGAAGGTCTTTTTCCTGAACTGCTACATCAGGAGTATCAACGACCATATCCTCAATTGGAAGGCTACTAAAGCGGTCTTTAGTTTCGTTCAATACATCGAGGATTTCATCTCTGAGACTGGTTATATCCTCTGAGAGAATCTTTGCTTTCATCTCCTCAATGCGACCGTCGATGCTTTCATCTCGGATGACGTTGATCATCTTTGTTTTTTCGAGCATCCGAATCAGCGCATTTTTCGTCTTTAAGGGTAACCCTTGCGCGCTGCCTTCGTTCCGCTTGATCGTGTCCTCAATCCTCTTTAGTGCTACTTCGAGGATTTGGTTTTTGATCTGACCGACCATTGCATCAAACATGTTACCCTCGGATAACGCTGTTGATGACAATTCCATGAACATACCCTCAGCTTTAAGGGTAATATCTACTTGTTTCATTTCATGGTCAGCTTTGGTCAAAGCAGATTCTAACTGCTTTTTACCGAGCTCATTTACGATATAAAGACCGTAAAACCTTGCACTACCGGCATCGCGCTGTACGTTCACCGATTGTCTGATTGCTTGAATCTGTTTGCGCTTATCCGACGGAAATTTGTAAAACAGTTTTTTGGTTTTGTCGTCGATAACTTCACTTCGCTCTAAGAAGTATGGCGATGACATGTTTAACTGCATCACAAAGAGTTTTTCGCCGGTTTTAACCATTGTTGGAGCTACCATAGTTCACCTCAAAATTAGTATTTATGATTCGCTGTTTTTGAGGATTCTGTAACTACGTACATGTCCTCATTTTTCATTTTCTGGTCTTTTTGACGGCTTTTTACACCGATGCTTTCCATAGATTTCAGGAAAGAATCAAGCTCCGTGAGACATTTTCCGTCAGTAAATCCCTCAGCTTCGATGGTGATTCCCTTCGGTGTGATGATGAATTTGATTTCTTCTGACATGGTTACCACTTCCGAGCAATGAGGATTTTATTACCCTCTTTGGTCTCAGTTTCAGATTCAGTGGTATAATTGTTGTCCAATAACCACATATCAACGCCGGACTGTTGGTAATTGACCAGAATTGCATCAGTAACTTCTTTATAAAGTTCCCGGCAATTCCACGCATCACCTGAAATTTTCCATTCACCGTCGTTAGTCTTACTCAACCTCAGATTACCCTCAGGGTGATAAGATTTCACCGGGTCATCAAGTTTTGCGTATCTAACCTGTATGATTTTTCCGTCGTGAGACCGTTCGATTTTCATACCTTCATACTCTTTACAGAGCATTGAAAGCGCATTGTTCAAGTGCATTTCAGAATCGAGCTTGATAGTCGATTCAACCGTAGTAATATGGCTAATTTTAACACCTCAGTATTTACGTGATCGTGTCTGATTTTCAGACGTGATCGTGCTTGTTCAAACTGCTATTCCTGATGCCTAACTTTCGGAACAGTGAACCGAAAAAAAGGTATTTATCCGCATATATCAACTTTCATTTTTACAGGAGTGATACCGATTGATTTCAGGTATTCGACCAGTTTATGATCGTTCCCTGAGATTACAAGTTTCCCGTCGATAAATGCGATTCCCATCTCATCAGGAGATTCCGCATCACCGACGGTTTTTAGACCCGGCATTACATTGTCTGGTGAGGTAAAACCTGTATCAGACTTGTCTTTTTCGCATCTGCATATGCAGTAATTAAAAAGGGGATCGTCCTTCAAAACCATGTCATTACCCCGATATGATGTCGTCCAGTGATTCAGCAAACCGACCAGATTTTACCGTCTGGACTGGTACTGCTACAGGCAAGTCCTCAGACGCATTGATAGCATTGATTTTAGCCCATGCACGCATGTCCTTTAAGACCGCTTCTTTCTGACGTGTGATCGGAACTGATTTACGGAACTGCTCTACAACATGCTCTGTTGTAAGTTCTTTGTCCTCATCAAAAGCTGATGCTAATGATTCCTGAATGATGTTTCGTACCTCACGACCTACGAAACCGTTAGCAGCTTCGATGATAGCCTTCATGTCGAAATTCGCCGGATTCCGGTGTACTTTTGCGAGGTGAATACTGACGATTTCCTGTAATTCATTCGCGTTCGGAACATCGACGAAAAAGCACTTCGGGAACCGGGACATTAGTTCTGCTTTCAGAGCTACATGATCATTACATGTCGCAACGACGTATATGCCTACTGATTCCTCCATTTCTGTGAGGAATGAACCGAATAAACGACCGGTTTCCTCATGCATTTCGCCGCCTGAACCTGTACCAAGTCCTTTCTCAATCTCATCAATCCATAAGATACATGGACTGATAGCTTTGGCAAGTTTCCAAACCATACGCATGTTATTCGATGATTCACCGTAGTATTTGGATACAAGCTGAGACATGTCGAGTTTTAGCAATGGTAACTGTAACTCATTCGCACATGCTTTAGCCGTCAGTGATTTACCAGTACCCGGGACACCTAACAGGAGTAACCCCTTTGGCATATCAATGCCAAAATCCCTTGCTTTGGGTGAGAATCGCTTAGATACGCTTGCTATGTGCTTTTTCAGGATTTTTAAGCCACCGATGCTAGCAGAATTTTCAGTCGTGTCAAAGTATTCTAATATACCTGATTGCTTGATAATCTGCTTCTTTTCAGAGAGAATCGTCTTAATGTTGAGATTCCCCTGTACTACACATTTGGCTATAACATTCTCGTATTCGTCGCATGTTAAGCCAAGACCCGACGATATGATCAATGCCTTCTGCTCGTCTATCTGTTTCGTAAGACGGTTGCGCTTGTCATTGATTCGCCGGAGAACTGCTTTGTACTCGTCTGATTTTTCAGGCTTGTCCTTTATCTCGTCTTTTATGGCTTGCTCCTGATTTTTCAAACCGCTTATCGACAAGCAAAGGATTTCTTCTAACTCCGTAGCTGACGGTAAAGGAACATCGAGGGTAGTTATGTTCTTTTGAAGGTCAGAGGGGATTTTAAAGACAGGACTGATGAAGATAATCACTTTTGACGTGTCCTTTAAGGTCTCAAACAAATCCCTGAGTTTGCGCTGTACGTCGATTTCTTTGGTAAAATTGTGGTAGTCTTTTAAGACGTAAAGGTGTCCTGACGCGTCCTCGACCGGCGCTTTTTCAAGCTGGATTAAAGCCTCATATGCGCTGTATTTCGGTTTCGTACCGTCGTGTCCAACCGGCGCTCCTTTATCATTTCTCATGCCTTCGGTATGAGACCATGTAAAGACACGCCGTCGGTTCTGTTCACCAATATCCTTAACGATCTTGATTGTCCGATTCTCCTCGGATGTTTCAAGCGCAATTAGAGGATATTTGGCTTTTATGAGGGTAGATAACTCCTCTTTCATTTCGGATATTTTCAAATTCTCACCTCATTGAAACGTGATCGTGTCTGATTTTTCAGACGTGATCGTGCTTGTTCAAACTGCTATTCCTGATGCCTAACTTTCGGAACAGTGAACCGAAAAAAGAAGGCTATTTTGCTGGGAATTTCTCAACGATGTGAATGAGTTTTATAAGGTCATCAGCCGTCATAAAGTGCATGTCAATCTCAGGGATTTCGATGTATTTTCCCGTCGTATCAGCATAATGCCAAACAGCACATTCTATCATCATACCCGCGCCGAGCGTGCTTTGTATTACCGATATGATGTAACCATTAGAAAGGTTTAGTCTAACCATGTTTTTTACCTCAATTTCGTGCATATGCACTAATTCCTAATTCCGGACTGAACCGAAAAAAGAAGGCTTGTTTTATGGGTTTGTAAGGGTGATCGTGCAATCCTTTATCGGTTTGGTTTCACCGGTAAAGGTAAAGCCTGATACCGGACTTGAACCGGTTTGAACGTCTGAGCTTGCACAAAGCAGTACTCGTTAATCGTTATCAGGCGTGAAAATTTAAGAAATTTAAGAATTTCACATCATCACCGTTTTTACTGTCAGTAGTTTTGTTTGACGTGTCTATAAGTCCTATGCCGAATAAACAGATTGAGAAATAAGCAGATTTTTATGATTAAAGCGTAAATTCGGTTTTAATGTGCGTAATCATGCAAATTGTTTTTGCAGCTATCTTTTAACCGCTTGTCCTGAATCATCGAGTGTAAGGGTTAATCGTCGCGTACAGTGTTTTTATGACGACCACTCAGACAAGCGCAGGACAGTACTCACCTCGAATTGTGAGGTTTTTCCCGTCGTGTACGCTCCCTGTATTTAGGGTTAGTAAGAGCATTGTATCAGCGTCGTTTACCTCGTCAAAGGTACGAATCGAGCATTTCAGCACGATTTATCGCAATTCCGCATTTTCACCTCGTATCATCAGTGAAGTGCATCATAACCGCTTAAACGATGGTAACCCTCATCGGTTCTTGCCACCATACTTTTACCTCGGATCGTCGTTTCACCCGTCATACGCTGATGACGTGTTTAACGTGTATCTGTCGATCTTTTGAACCGACTGGAATAATAAGGCAATTTCTGGATATACACGCAATTTCCCGCTTTTTGAGGGTATTTACCTCTGGGAGCTGATGTTTAACTGTCATCGGATAAATCGCCGAAAAAGGATATGTGTGATCACCCTCACCGGATGACCAGATAGACTATCGTTTTACTCCGAGGATTTGATTTAAGAAAGGTTTGGAGAAGTTAGATTTACCTCGGAACGATAGACGCACCCGCCCGTTGTCAGGAGTGTATTGCACCTCATCTCTCATGCTTTCCATAGGGATAAGCACCGTCATAGACGCGCTCTACATTTAAGCTCCCGTCGCCCGGCGATCATTTCTGACCGCTTACGTCGGATACCCTAAAAGTTCGATTTACCTGATGTGCTACCGGGTTTCAGGGGATTACCCCGTCGTGTCCCGTTTGTGGTTTGTTTTTGCTCTCACCTTCGTATGGTCAATTGTTTATCCACATGTGTATATAAGCGTTTTGTTTTGTTCCTGTCTGCGTTTTTGCTGTTTCACGTCGGAAAGCGTGTTTTTCGGTTTTGGGGTAACATTCACGTTTTGCGCATTACGACGATGCGCTCTTATGCGCTCTCGTTTTGCGCTGTTTTGTGCATATGCAGGTTTTAGCCAATCACACGCATATTATGCGCGTGTACGCGTGTACACCTATAATAAGGGGAAGGAAGGGAAACTAAAGGGGGGGATAGTAGAGGGGGAATTCCTGTAAGGTTAGTTGGGAATTCGGATAGATAGGTATGAGGGGTATGGGGGGAAAGGGAAGGAAGGGGTACTTGTGCGTAGCCTATTGTATGCGCTGTAACCCTATTTATACCTGCATTACGCGTACACGCACGCATATAGCCTATTCAGGAGCGTGAACCGCTTTGACCGTCAAAATAGCCATTTCCCCGACCAGAGCGCAAAACCTCAAAATCCACGTATTACCCGTATTTTCGCAAAATCAGCCTTTTACACGCGCACACGCAGATAGACCGTTTTACCCGTTTTTCGCCATTTCCCCGACCAGAGCGTAAAACCCTAAAATCCACGTATTACCCGTATTTTCGCAAAATCAGCCTTTTACACGCGCACACGTAGATAGACCGTTTTACCCGTTTTTCGCCATTTCCCCGACCAGAGCGTAAAAACCTCAAAATCCTGAAAAACCCTAAAACCACGTATCCTTGCGCTTGTGCGGGGCTAACGAGTGCCTTGAAGAAATTGGGTGTTTTACGTATAATCCGTACGTACGCGTGTATTATGGCGTGTCGCCCCGGTCGTGCCTAATGCCTAATGCCTTGACACGTAGTTTTTGAAAAACTGCTGTTTTTGCGTTCGCACGCAGTATGCCTAACGCCTAATGCCTAGTAGAGTTTGTTTGACCGCACTACGCTAACTGGAACGCTTTGTGGGGGCATTTTTGCGTGCCTAATGCCTAATGCCTTGAAGAAATGGCTACCCTCAGGTGTAATTGTATTCAAGTCGATTTTGTAGCCTTTGTAGTTCTTTTTCACGTAAGTCATCATACTTGTTGCATACCCGCGACGCTGGTATTTGCTGAATACCCGTATCATGTGCACACGAAAGATGTTCCCGTATTTTGGGGGGAGTACCGTCTGGTCTACAACCCCTTTAAGTGTGGAATAGTTAAGGTAACCATATAAATCGTTTGTTACAGGGACACCGATTTTGATTATCCCGTACGTCTCTCCGAAGTGCGTATCTTTAACTGTGTTTTCGATAACGATTTTATTTGATCTCGTATTTCCCCACATATCCCCTCGCACTACTTCTTTTTCATTGCTTTCGTTTTGTTGCTGATATATTTTTCTTCTTCCGGATGTTCTTTTAGCCACATTATTAGACTATTTGTCATTTTGCATTTTGGACATACCGGGTCTTCCGGCACACGCGTCTCCCATTCGTGCCCACACCACTGACATGCTGACGGTCTTGTTGCAACTTTCATTCCGATGTAAGATTCAGCACCGTTGCGCCA
>DQIQ01000010.1 GCA_003942085.1 Thermoplasmata archaeon
AAGAAGATCGTTATGACCCGGAACGGATTCATCTCAATAAATGGTAATGATAACCAAAGACGTTTATGATTTTTTCAGGGTTTCTGAGGATTTTAGAAGCAGTTTCTGTTAAAAGAGGATTTTTCGTCCTGCAGCGTCTCGCTGAAACACGCCAAAATCTTCAATCTTTTTTAGTGTTGCCCCATCGAAGATCGGACCGTCGACGCAGATGCGCAGACCTGCTCCAACGCAGCATTGTCCGCAGATGCCAAGAGCACATTTCATGTAACGTTCCAGCGATGCTTGAAACGGAATGGTCTTACAGGATGATAGGAGAGTCTTCATCATTGGTTCCGGTCCGCAGGTGTAGACTGCGTCGATGCTTCCTTTTTTAAGGATTTCTTTAGCAAGATCAGAGGCATATCCTTTGTAGCCTGCGGATCCGTCATCGGTTGAGACAAGGACGGTTGCACCGATACGTCGGAGACGATCTTCAAAGAAGAGTTCATTTTTTGTTTTCGCACCGATGATGACCGTTGATTTCAGTTTTTTCTTTGCCGCTTGTTCAACGGCTGGTGCGAGCATCGCAATCCCGGTTCCGCCACCGACGAAGAGAAGGCGTTTTCCCCTGATTGTAAATCCATTGCCGTACGGTCCTCTTACGCCGATTTTATCGCCCTTCCCCAAACCATACAGAGCATCAGTTGCATCTCCGATTTTACGAAAGGTTATTGCGTTTATGGTTTCAGTAATCAGAGAAACACTCATGGGGATTTCATCAATACCAGGGATCCAGATCATGAAAAATTGACCAGGTAACACCGCGCCAGGGTATCTGAACGTGATGGTTTTAATGTCTGTTGCTTCAGCGGAGCTTTTCAGGATTGTTGTAATCGCAGGGATGTTCATCGGCATGCCGCTCCTATCAGCTCAGTGATTTTTTTATAGCCATGTTTGTTCATCCAGGATTCGATTTCGTTACAGACCTGTGCAAAGACGTCTGTGCCACGATAATAGACCGCAGACCCTATCTGGACAGCTGAAGCGCCAGCCATGAAATATTCAATCGCATCCTCACCCGTGGTGATCCCTCCCACGCCGATGATCGGGATGTCGACGTGTTGTGCGATGTCGTAGACGCAGCGCACCCCGATGGGTTTGATAGCTTTGCCGGAGTACCCACCAATCTTGTTTGCAAGAATGGGGCGGGCGGTTTCAAGGTCGATTTTCATTCCTTTTACAGTGTTGATCGCAACGATCGCATCCGCTTTTGCTTTTTCAGCGGCCTGGGCGATTTCAACAAGGTTTATGATGTTGGGTGAGACCTTCACAAATACAGGGAGATGAATGCGTTGTTTGAGTGATGAGACAATATTATATAGTAGGTCGGTATCGCAGCCGACCTCCAGTCCGTAGTGTTTCGCGTGTGGGCAGCTGACATTAAGCTCAATTGCATGGACTCCGAACCGTTGCATCTTCAAAGCAAGGGTCACGAAATCATCAGTATTTGCTGCGTAGATGCTACCGATGATTGGTGTGGTGGATTTTTTTAGTTTGATCAGTTCTTGTCCATATTGTTCAATGCCGGGATTGGGAAGGCCCATCGCATTTAAGAGGCCAGATTCTAGTTCAATGACGGTTGGGTTTGCGTATCCTTCTCGCGGTTGAATCCCGATTGATTTGGTGACGATAGCACCAGCACCACCAGCAATCATCCGCCGCATACTTCCCGCATCTTCATCCATGATTCCAGATGCTAGAATTGTCGGGTTTTTTAATCGAAGAGAACCAATGGTTGTGCGAAGGTCGGTCACGGTAACACCAGAATGTTAAATACAATCTTGTATAAAGTCATTTTCACGACGTAATACAAAAAAAGGATAATATGAATAATATTAACAATCGTTAATTATATATACTGAAAAGATGATTATAGTCTATGCGGCGAACACCCTGCGAATACATGCTCTGGAACGGGATTCCAACGATACGAAAGGAACTTGCTGAAACCCTGATCAAACAATATGGACTCAGTCAGCGACAGGCCGCAGAAAAACTTGGTATCACCCCGTCAGCGGTCTGCCAGTATATTTCAAAAAAACGAGGAAAAACAGATATCTTTGATGAAACCATCATCCAAGAAATCACGATTTCAGCAGAACGCATCATAAAAAACGGTGATTCACATGTCATCGTTGAAACATGCAGGATCTGCCGGCTCGTCCAAAAGAACAAACAATTCCTAGATTTATCAGATGACCTTCAGAACGAAAAAGACTGAAAGGATCCACCCATCTGCTCGTTCATGGAGATATTCCATCGTTCCCATGGATCAGGATGTAGACCTGGTGACTTTTTTGAACGCATTCAAACACTAACGTGATTTTTCCGCCAGAATGTATAATATAGCTTTGCCCCGTTCCAGCAATCACCCATTTGTTGTCAACAATGGTTCCTTCACGAAATTTACAGGTCTCTTTTGGCAACCACATCACTTTGTTACTGCCGCCTTCTACTTTATAAACAATCACAGTCCCGTCCTCGATAAGATCTGGTTGAAACACACCAGTCCCTGAAAAATCAGGGTCCCCGCCAAAGCAAAGATAGACGAGCGAATCAGGCAGAGAGAATGTTTGTATGCGTTTTGTTCCTTCAGCAGCACCGGTCTCATCTATATCACGTGCCGCACCACTACTGAGCATCGTGCAAAGCGAGGACTCTAAACTTCGACATTCTTTTTCCACCTGCTGCTCCGCAAGAAGAACGCGCAGATTACTTGAAGCAATCACCACCATGAAAGCGATTGCAGCGACGATAGCAATGCTGACGATGAGTCTCACCGGAATCATTTCCGTAGCATCAGAGTTTATTTTCCGCACAATACATCACCATTATCCGACCTCTTTGATCACCGGTTCTGCTCCCCCATGCCAGCTGACACGAGAGCGAACCTGAACGACATGGACCGATTCTGAGGTATCATCCACCAGCAATGCAACCCCTTTTTCAGACCCGATTTTTTTTATAGATTCACCGATTTCACTGTGCATATACGTCGGGCGAATCAAGCTTAACGCATCGATGTCCTCCTGCGCAGTCAAACGATGACAAATGATGATATCGCAGTGGGAGAGCACCTCAGGCTCAACCGCACTTGGTCGTTGTGTAGCCATAATAAGGGAAAGACCTGGTTGACGTCCCTGCCGCATCCATTCCTCGATTAACACCTCTTTGCTCAGTGTCTTTTTTTCTTTGGGTACGAATAGCTGGGCTTCATCGATGGCAAGCCACACAAGGGGAATACCTTTTTCCGTGACAGTAATCCCCATTTTTTTCTGCTCAAGGATCTTACGTGACTTGACTCGTTCCTCAAAAATTTTTTCACTAAGAAGGGCAACGACAATGTCTTTGAGGACCGGAGTTTGAAGCACGCTCAGATCAAGGACCGTCAATGTCGCTGGACGAACGATATCTTGTATCGAAAGACCCTCCGAATCAAAAACATCCCATGATTCAGCCATGGTAAAATAGTTCTCCACCGCACATTTTACGACCTCTTCGGTTCGGTCATCTTGCTTGATATACAAAAGTATCTCCGCGATGGAAAAATGAGGGATTGTTTTTTGTAACGCAAGAATGACCCGAGTCAAAGCGATACCCACAGGATCGGTTGCTTTTACATCGAATAACTGGCACCAGTGCATCGGGGAAAGCTCAGAAACACTAAGACAAAATCGTTCGACGGTACTATCGTGTTCCGAATACTTCTCCGTGACCTTTGCGGGGACCAGTAGACGGATGGGGAATCCCTTTGGTTTCCGGCTCCATCGGATAATTTCTTCTCGTCGCTCATTACTTGGAAACTGCGTGGTCCAATAAATCCCCAGGGTATCCAGAACGACAACGGCAAGATTCCGCTTTATATCATCTGGAAGATCTGCGATTTCCTCAAGAAACACTCCGATCGTATACGATTTGCCATACCCGCGTTTCCCGCAGATGAAAATCATATGCGGGCGAAGCGCATCAAGATAGACTGGCGCACCAAGGGACCCATCAAGGGCGTAGTACCGCCCGACATTAAGGATTCCATCACCTGTTTTCTCTCTGCGTCCAAGTATATATTGTTTCTCAACCAGCGATGACCGTCGCTCAGCATGCAAAGACGTCATGTCTTACCTCCCGACTTTTTTTTTAAATGATAAAATATATATGCTAATAAATATTATATACTTTTTGTGGGAGGTCGTATTTTCAAAAAAAACCTCTTCACCATCATTTCAAGTGTGTCGTGATAAGACACCAACAAAGGTCTGGGAGAAAAAGTTCATGGACGAAACACTGTGTCCCTACGAGATAAAAAGAAAAACAGAGAGTAAGACATTAACGATTAACTGTCGAGCATGCACGAATGGCAACTCAACGCTCTGTGATGAAGAATGCAGACGACGTATCATTCAGATCCTTTCAAAAGAACATGGTGTCGATCGTCTTGTCCTCAACCATGCGATCGTCAAAGTCTACACAGGGGACGAAATAAGGGTCTTGAACGACATCACTCGGTTTGCAGAAAATTTTGAATCATACAGTCATCTTCGGTTCTGTCAAAAGGATCTGGTCAATTGCCAAACATGCACTGAAAAACGACAAAATGAATTCCACATCTATCTAGATAAAGTGAAAACCGACCCGGTCGATGTTTTTTTTCAACTCAACGAACACCTACAACATGATCAATTCTGTGAACCACCCTGTTATGATTGCGAAGAAAAATATCGAAACATGCTCCGGGACATGATTGCAAAAGATAATTTGTCCCGACGCATCGGTGGAAATATTCTATCAAGTGATGTTTTTTATACAACATATATCAGACCTCACGTACGACCCGGATTCATCGATTCGTATATCTTCCTTGAACCACCACCAGATGCGGTGTTCCTGGAGTCGTATGAAGTCGTGCGAAAGGGTAGTCACCCTTTGCATGTCTCATTGTATGTGCTCCGATCACGACCAGAAAAACTTTACTTTGCAGTCCCCCCTGAATACGAGCTTCCTCGGGAAGAACTGTATATCCTTGAAGATGTACGTCTGCATCTGTCGCGACATCGACCCAAGGACGTCTCGTTTATGGATTCTGAGACTGCGGAAGAATATTTCCAGCATCTCAGTGCACAGGTCATTGCTCGCTATGTCGAGGAAAAACAACTTGACCTTGACGCAGAACGAGTCCAATATCTCGCTGATCTTTTCTCAAGGTACAGTGCAGGGTTTGGTATCCTTGAAGATCTTTTGTTGGACCCGCACATTCAAGATATCTATGTCAACGCACCGGTCATAAACAATCCGCTGCATTTAGTTCTTGACGGAGAGGAATACACATCCAATATTTATTTATCGGACAGTGATATCGACGCGCTCGCGTCACGTTTCCGTACCCTGAGCGGAAGAGCTTTTTCCGAGGCCTCTCCAGTGTTGGACATGGACCTTGAAAAATACCGCACTCGAGTCACTGCGATATCAAATCCGTTGACGCCACGAGGGATTGCGTTTGCGTTACGTAGACATCGGTCGAAACCCTGGACCCTTACACATTTTGTCGCCAATAACATGATATCTGCTGCTGCCGCTGGGTTTATTAGTTTCTTAATCGATGGACAAGCCTCGCTGTTGGTTGCAGGGAGCCGCGGGTCGGGGAAAACCTCGTTGCTCAGCGCCTGCATCTTTGAGATACCCCAGCGATTCCGGATCCTCAGCATCGAAGACACTGCAGAAATACCGATCGATGATTTTCAACGCGCCGGCTATAAGATGCAGTCACTAATCACAAAATCGATTACCACCAGTGCGGTTTCTAGCGAGGTGGACCCGACCGACGCACTACGCACCGCATTAAGGTTAGGGGAATCGGTGTTACTGCTGGGTGAGGTCCGTGGTGTTGAGGCTAAAGTGCTGTTTGAAGCCATGCGGGTGGGTGCAGCAGGAAACCTGATCATGGGGACCATTCATGGGTCAACAACCCGGGACGTCTATGAACGTGTCGTCTACGATATCGGGGTGCCGGCAACTTCGTTTAAGGCAGTCGATGCAATCGTGATAGCTGCACCGATCCGCTGCGAGGGGGGGATTGAGCGAAAACGAAGGGTCGTGCAAATCTCAGAGATAACAAAAATCGGGTGGACCACAAACCCTGACCCTGATAAGATCTTCCAGAATGTCATGCTTTATGATACCGCAAAAGACGAACTATGTGCAACCGATCTGCTTGATATGGGACAATCCCAGGTCATCCAGTCTATTGCCAAAAAATGGGGAATCACCGTAGAAAAAGCACTCCAAAACATACAGCTACGCACCGACATCAAAGCAACGATAGTTCAGCACAGCAAATCCCACATTGAATTACTGGAAGCACCAACAACCAGGGATGCCAATAACATGTTCTGGATGAGCATCGAAGAAAGCAAGCGACGCCATGGGGTCGTGGACTATGACGAAGTCCGAAATCTTTGGATGAAATGGTTCACTGATTACATGAGGCGTTTACCATGAGAGCGGATCAGCTGTGGTTTGAACGTGGAGTATGGGGTGCAAAAAAATATTTTTCTTGGTTATTGAAAGATTCAGAAAAAACACAGAAAAAACTGAAACGATATTTCCCATCAGAATATGAGGAAATACTAACCTTTTCAGGATTAGACCTTGAACCGTACGATATTCTCGTATTTGCCTATACCGCTGCGTTCCTTTCATTCCTTTCATTGTTCATTCTAGATCTGTCCATATTTTTTGTGTATAGTTTTTTTTCAACACCTATCGATGGAGTAACGATCGTGCTTATGGGAGTTGTGCTTATCAGTGTCCCTGTTATAGTGATGAATCTTGTCGCAAACTACCCAAAGACTCATGCGAGGTACACCCAGATACATTCCCTAGGGGACATCCCTGAAATATTAAGCTATCTGGTCATGTACCTCAAGCTTGTCCCCAATCTTGAAAACAGTGTGAAGTTCGCTGCTGCTGAATCTTCGACGGCACTTGCGTGTGACCTTCGAAAGCTTGTGTGGGATATGGAAATCCGTGTATACCACGGCATCAATGATGCTCTTTCAAGTTTTGCGACGCAATGGGGGCGATGGAGCGAATATTTCAAACGATCATTGCATCTGATACGCAGCTCCATCCATGAACGAGATGAAGCATCCAGGATAATAACACTGGATCGTGCGCTCGACGTTTCTCTTGAGGGAACCAAGGAAACCATGAACCATTTTGCCAATCGCCTGCATCAACCCACCGTGATCCTTTATTCTGTCGGGATCATGATCCCTTTATCCCTTGTCGCAATGCTGCCTGCTGCTGGGCTGGTCGGAATGAGGATCACCATTTTTCAGGTGTTTCTCATCTATGATGTTTTATTGCCGTTGTTTGTCCTGTTGTATACCCGTAAAATTCTCATCTCTCGCCCAGCGGCGTTTAATCCCTCTGCCATACCCTCATATCATCCGGATCTTCTTGCTATCAATAAACGACAACGCTTGGTGTTCTCGCTAGTGATCGGCGTCGTCATCTCTTCACCAGGCGCCGTTTTCCTTTTGGTTCCTCTTGCCATCCCCGGGGGTTCATCAGATGCATTGATCAATTTTATCAGCAATCATCAGGGGTTAAACTCTTTTTTTCCGGTGACATTGTTTTTCATCTGGGGTGCAGCAACAGCTGTGGCCATCTATTGCTTGAGTGTCTATCGGCCGTATAAAAAATTACGCGATGAGATAAAGCAGATGGAAAAGGAATTCAGTGATGCATTATATATTATAGGGAAGCGAATCTCCGAGGATAAATCCCCGGAGGAGAGTTTTTTGTATGCAGCAAGGACCATGCAGGGGACACAGATTGCTGAGGTGTTCCGTCATACCTGCTATAACCTCACTGCGATGCATACGAACTTCCATGACGCATTGTATAGTAACGAGTTCGGGTCGTTACAACATGTACATTCTGATCGCATAAAGGCAATCCTGCGTCTGTTCGTCGAAGGCACCCAAAAAAGCCAGCATGCAGTGAGTGCATCGCTCATACGCATCGCTGATCATCTCAAACAGCTTCAGGAGGTTGAATACAAAATAACAGACATGCTCTATGAGCTGACCTCGACTCTTCGATCAACGGTTACGGTATTTGCCCCACTCATCGCAGGAGTGACCCTGGCGATAACGATGCTAATCTCCACGATTCTTTCATCTCTGAGTAAGAGTAGCTCAGCAGAGATGATTACGGACCTTCCTGCGTCGCTTCCTGGTGCTTCTGACACATTCATGATGGAAAATGTACGACCGGAATATTTCGTGCTCGTGATTGGAATTTATCTCATCGAACTGGTGTTCCTGCTCACACGATTCACCAATGGGATTAACGAAGGTGATGATAAGGCAACATTTATGTTCAGCCTTGGAAAAATCATGCCGCTGTCTATCATCGTCTTTTCAGTAACGATCATCGTTGGCCAATTCTTCTTTGCTCAGATAGTACCAGCGGCATAAATACAACGATATTGTTTACGGAACAGTGTTTTTTTTTTTTGCCAAAAGTTGCATTATTTTCTCTTAATGATCATCTACAGGGATATGTAAATGAACATGTAGACGGAGACATACCAGATGACCTACATGAGAAAATCGTTTATTAACTCAAATGACCATTGTCTCTCTGAAGGTGGATTGGGATGCAGGATGAGGAAAAAGAAGCCTCAGTGCTCGAGGAAAAACGTCCGCTTGCGGTTCGAGCACTCAGAAGAAGCAACGTGCGCAAGAAAATAGCGGAATATCTTTTTGAAATCAGCCCGAATTATAGTTACACCGCTGAAATAGCTTATCACGTTCGGACGACCCCTACAAATGTGATCGGAGCGATACGGGGGATGGAAGAACGATACAAAGAAGACGAATCATTACTGAATCTTGATATCGTAGAGGAAAAAAGCGCCGGGAATAACGTCCGTTTATATGGCATTACAGATTTTGGAAAGGAAATGATACAATCAGTGAAGAATAGATCATAGGTGGAAAAGATGTCGGTGGGAAGATATCTCATATCGTTCAATAACGACTGTTGCCTAATGGATGAAGAGTTTTTTACCACAGAACAAAAGAAAGATATTCTATAACGTTTCAAGAAATGGTCTCAGAAGAACCACACGCCGTGAGAAGCTCTTGTAACACCGCACTGTACTCCTGTGGTGTAACGGCAAGGAGTTTTTTTGTGTACTCTTTTAAGAACTCTCCGTAGTCAACTTCTTCTTTTGAATATTTCCATTTTACTTCAGTTGCTTTTCCCAGAGTAAGTAAGAACGCGTACGCGATTGATTTTGCTTTGGGGGTATCAGGATGTTTCTTAATCTCAGCAAGAGCCTTTTTTTCGCCAAAGGTCATATACGTCCGGGCAACGTTGTCTGCGAACGCGGCTAGTGGTGGTAGACTGCCGTAGACAGGGAGCTGAGATAGAATCATCCTTCGTTGTTTATATTCGTAGGCAAGCTTGATTATATTAGACGGGGTATCATCCAAGCCGAAGAGGGAATCAGCCATCGTTGGGTCATCGAGAATCGATGCGAGAAATTCATTTCCATAGTCATTCCAATACCGCTCTAGGATTTTACTTGGGGTGATCTTTGATACAATTAATGGTTGTTGGCTTTTGTTCAGAAAGAATTCTAATGCTGTTTTTTCGTGGGCATCTGGCTTTAACGCCTCAATAAAACCAGTGACATCAGTACCATAGGAGACACCGTCGAGCACAAATATTTTTTCTTCTGCTTGTTTGACCTGCGCTTCCTGGCTTTTGGCTATGTGTTTGATAAATTCATAGTCGGTTAACGTTCCAGCAAGATACTCTTGGAGATGAGTATTTTTTTGTTTCTCGGAAAGGCCACTATGTTTTCCAAAATCGGTCATGACCTCGATAGCAAAATCGTCTGAGAGGTTTTGTTGCAGCATGTATTTCGAGACGGTAAACATGGTGTTTTTTGTTGACTTTGCGCAGTTCTCACAGACCGCAATAATGGTCTGTGCTGGTGCCCATTCAATCCTGAGATAAGTTAGGCTCAGGTATTCTTTCTTTTTTGCGATATCCGCAGGGACATGAGGACAGCTGATGACATCTTTTGTGGAGGATAAATCAATTTTTTTTCTGATAAAATCGATAAATTCCATTGGAGGATGTGCTTCTCTTCCCGTACACACATAACCGTTTTCCCAGGAATAGACATGAAGTTTTTTCTTAAAAACGATATCTTTGATGCCACGAAGTCGGAACACTGGGTCATCAAAATGTTGAACAGCAATAAGTTTTTCTTTGTCTGCTTTACCACGTTGCGCATAGGTGATGTCTCCGGTGGGAAAAGTGAGTGCAGCTAGATACGGTGCTTTTTCTGAAATAGCAAGTAAAAGTGTGCCAGCCAAAGCACCGTCCAGACCTTTTTTATTTGCGAGTTTCTCAAGTTTATCCTCGTTCGTATTATGTCGATGTATTTTTGTGAGTTGTTTTCGAAGTTTCTGGAAATATTTTTCACTGCCATCTGTGCATGTTGGAAGGATGAGAAACGGATTTTCTTGTAGTTTTTTTGCGTTTTCTATGAGGTATTTCTCTTGTGACTTTGGTGCGGTCCGTGCAAAGCTCCTGGTCTTTTGTTGTTTTTGTGCCATTTGAGGAAAAGATAAAAGCAGAGGTATTAAAGTACATTGTGGTAGAAGGAAGCAGGAAGTTACGTCCTACAACAGGAGAGATAAGTGTCTAATGAAAATATTTGATGTCCTATCGTGTAAGGTTATTTTTTCTGTTTCTATGAACCGCAATCCAAATATTTATATGAAACATCATCTATAGAGAGATATGGGGATATATATGAAGAAGATTCACAGCATGGGAAAATACCATTTGTTGCAAAGGAATTTACGGATTATTGATACGATTTTACTCGGTCTCATTCTGAGTGTCCTACCAATTTTTTTCGGGTCAACGTCCGTGCAGGGGACGGTAGCTCCAAGTTCTCACGAAGCATCATCGCAGCAGGGCGGGTGGGAACAATTACCTAGCGGGGTCACACAGGATCTCCATAGTGTTTCTTTTATCTGCTTAAACAGGGGCTCCGTGGCAGGAAGCGATGGTGTCATCCTCCGTACTGGTGATGGGGGAGGTACCTGGGCTGCGCAAAATTCAGGTGTTACAGAGAATCTCTATGACATATTCTATTATGATTATAGCATCACCTTAGCTGTTGGAGCGAGTGGTACAATCCTTTTAACGAATAATTCTGGAATAAACTGGACCGTGATTCAAACAGGGATGATGGGGACGTATTTCAATGGACAGATGATTACCGATCTGATTGGAGTTGCAGTGGGGGAAAACGCGATATTCCAACCGTTCTTTACCAGAACGGACGATGGCTGGGCCACCTGGGAGTCGACGAGTTTTTACATCGAGCATGAAAGCGTAATGTACGAAGGGCGGTTAAGTGACGTCTTTTTCTTAAACGATTCTATTGGGTTTGCGACAGCAATTGTTGATATGCCTGCTGGCGGTGCCATTGTTCGAACCATGGATGGAGGTAGCTCTTGGGAGACCGTTTATTTTGGTAACGAGGAACTCTTTGGCATCGATTTCACCTGGGGGGGTATCGGATATGCAGTGGGGGATCATGGTGTGATTCTGCAGACTTTTGATAGTGGAGGAACATGGACCAGCGTAGACAGTGGAGTTACTGATGCGCTTCATGCGATCGATTTTCCTTCGGAGACTAAAGGGACTGCAGTGGGAGACAATGGGATCATCGTTAGGACTGAAAACAATGGGCTTTCTTGGACAGAACAAACAAGTGGGACGACCCAGGATCTTTTAGCTGTTCGACTCATCTCAGAACAAATTGGTTTTGCAACTGGGAGATACGGCGTGATTCTTCGTACAACATCTGGAGGGTACCCTGATGACAGCTTTCCACCAGTGACGAATTGCACATTGATCGGCACTTTAGAAGGGCCATTTTATATCAGCAATGTGACGGTCACCCTGTCGGCGACCGATAATATCTCCGGGGTTGGATCCACGACGTACAAACTTGATGATGGCCTATGGGATACCTATACAGAGCCGTTCGTGGTATCTGGAGATGGGAACCATATTGTTCGTTATTATTCGATAGATAATGCAGGGAATGCCGAAGAGGAAAAAACCTGCGAATTCATGATACAACATCCACCACCGATTCAGATCACGATCACCGGTGGATTTGGCATCCATGTCAGAATCAAAAATCTTGGATCCGTTGATTTGATGAACGAATCCTGGAATCTTTCGCTTACTGGTGGAATTATTCTCTTAGGTAAACAAACATCAGGATTCGCCGATATCCAAGCGGGAAACGAATTTTTCATTCGACCAATAGTGTTTGGTTTAGGTAAAACAAAGGTGGTCTTAACTTTTACATCCTTAATAAAGTCTGTAGAAGGGAAAGTCTTTTTGTTCTTCGTTCGGATCTAACCAAGAACCTATCTGACGAGCGTTCGGATTGTTCTTTTAATAAATAGAGTAATCGTTAGATATTGTGAGGGAATTTACGATAGTTTAAAAGAATGATTTTCCTTTCTGGTCATGGTGGTATGATGAATGCATACGATATGATACTTTCTCGAAGGACGATTCGTCGGTTTTCCCAAAAACCTCTGGATGCTGAGTTACTTAAAAAATTTGTTAATGCCGCCAGGTTAGCACCATCAGCTGCAAACCTGCAGCCACTGGAATATATCATTGTCACGGAAAAAAAGCAATGCGCTCAGCTCTTTGAAGCACTAGGCTGGGCAGCCTACATTCAGCCAAAATGGACACCAGATGAGAACGAACGACCCACCGCCTATATCATTGTTATCGTAAAAGATTCAAAGAATCCGTATTATAAATATGATGTTGGTTTTGCCGCGGAAAATATTGTTCTTGCCGCTGAGGCTGAAGGTCTTGGCTCTTGTATATTATGTAATATTCAAAGGGAGACGATTCAACGCATCTTCACCGTACCTTCATCTTTTACAGTGGATATGGTCATCGCTCTTGGACAGAAGGCAGAACAACCGGTTGTCGAAGACATGAACGATTCCGTGAAATATTGGCGCGATGAATCGGGATCCCTCCATGTCCCAAAACGCAAGTTAAACGATATGATCCACCTGAATAAGTTTTAATAAAAAAGAGTGTTAAAACAAAAGCTTAAAATCTCTGTTTTTGTATACCCTGCCTCATGAGAGAATACAAGATAAAGCGAGGACATAACCCTGATCTTAATGCACTTATCTCCAAGTATTTTGGAGCGAAAGGTGACCTCATAAAAGGCATGCAGTTCTCAGTGGAAGGTATTGGGACGGTTACCATGAAGCATGAAAAAAGCTCTCTCATGATTGATATCATTCCTCCAAAAACAGTCTGTGGCGATTATAATATCATCAAGAAATGGAACGAGTTTCTCTTTGTGGCAACAGGAAAAGATGTGAAGGAACGGAAAAAAGAGTTTGGTAAAATTTAGGTCCGTTCATTCATCATAATTATCTGGTGAAAATTTCCCTATAGAAAGTTATTTTAATCTGTGACCGTTGTGTAACGTCTATGAAAGGGAGAAGAAATTCCATAATAAACATGTATCATTGTAAAAATTGTGATATTAATTTTCTCGTACCGATGAAATTACCTAGCAGAACCGATCAAATAGAGTTTGTGTGCCCTGAATGCAAAAGCCACGAATGGGGACATATCTGGTAATCTAAAACCAAACAAGATTTTTTAAACAATGAACCAACTCCTTATTTTTTTAGAAGATGTGCCGAAAGTAAAAAGACACCATTCTGGTTGTTTAAACAAAACCTTATTTTTTTACTTTTTCCCAATCTTTCAAAAAGCTTTTAATGCCGGCGTCAGTCAAAGGATGTTTCATCATTTTTCTGATCACTTCAGGAGGAATGGTGGCGATGTCTGCACCAAGCCGTGCCGCCTCGATAACATGAATCGGATGCCTGATACTAGCAACGATGACTTCGGTTTCAATATCATAGTTGCAGAAGATGTCCATGATCTCTTCGATGACGTGCATCCCTTCCTGTCCATTGTCATCCAACCGTCCGATGAACGGGCTGACGAAGGTCGCTCCTGCCTTTGCGGCAAGAAGAGCCTGGTTTGCGGAAAAAATCAACGTGACATTTGTTTTGATTCCATCTTTGCAGAGTGCCTTAACCGCGATGAGTCCTTCCGAGTCCATCGGTATTTTAATGGTGATGTTTTTATGATATTTCTGTGGTATCTTTGACACAATTTGTTTTGCTTCGCGCACCATGTCATCTGCTTTTTCGCTGAGCACCTCAAGGTTGATAGGACCATCGACCAGGGTGAATATTTCATCAATGATATCTTGAAAAGACCGTCCACATTTCGCAAGTAGGGTCGGGTTTGTGGTCACCCCGTCAAGGATGCCCCAGGATGCGATTTCTTTTATCTCATTTAAATCTGCGGTGTCAATGAATATCTTCATAATGCCTCACGTGCAACCCGATAAAGGATAATTATTGATAATGTTTTGGTTGCATTTTTTAAAAAAAGGAGGAGAATTCAGAAAATTGAGATATGTATATAGATATATTTGAAAAAACCAAAACATATATATATTTAGCTATACATTACCTACTCTTGCAGGAGGGGATCCATGCCTCTAACAAGGAAAGCACGAGTAGTGGGAAGCAGCCTTGTTATTACCATACCAAGCCAGCTTGCCAAAGCGCACGATATCAATGATGGCGATGAGTTAGAGATAATTCCATCAGTAATCGGGGAATTTAAGATTCGTAAAGTGAGAAAATAATTGAACGCACTCTTCAATTATTCATTATACCAGACATAATGGAAATGAGGAAGTTTCCTTTAAAAGAAAAAACTTTTCATAAAAAATCTGATAATATAAAATGAAAGGAGTAACTATGCACGTGCAGGAGAGGGTAGTATGAAGATGGAAACGATAAAAATTGAAAAAGGGGAGCTAACCGGCTATTGTATCGACCTTGGGAAAGCCCCCCTACTTATTTTACAAGCAAAGAAAGGCTATGTCATGTGCGGGTATCTCAACATTAGTGCGGCAAACAAAATAGGGGATATCGCCGGCAGAGTGACTGGTGTAAAGACCTTTAATGACATGCTTGCTGCCGAAGTAATCGAAGTATCGGAAAACGCAAAACAAGCAGGACTGGCCCAAGGGATGCACGCACGGGAATTTCTCAATAAAATCCTGTGAGGAAGAAAGATGGTGGCATTCAAAGATATCCAGGAAGCATATCAGATCCTCCAACCGGTCGTGAAACGTACTCCATTGGAGCATTCAAAGACATTTTCCCATTTAACAAAGGTAAATGTCTATCTCAAAGAAGAAAACCTCCAGACGACTGGGTCCTTTAAGATTCGGGGGGCGTACAACAAGATATATCATTTAACGAACCAAGAAAGAAAACAGGGTGTCGTCTGTGCTTCTGCTGGAAATCATGCACAGGGTGTTGCCCACGCATCGACATTGATGGGTGCGAAAAGCACTGTCTTTATGCCGATTTACACCCCACCGATGAAGATTCTCGCGACAAAATCATATGGAGCAACGGTTGTCCTTGAAGGAGCAACCTATGATGATGCGGCAATGGCTGCAAAAAAATATGCTGAAGAAAAAAAGATGACGTTTGTGCATGCATTTAACGATGACTATGTTATCGCTGGACAAGGCACGATTGGACTTGAGATCTTCGAAGCGCTGCCAAAGGTTGATGTGGTGTTGGTTCCTATCGGTGGCGGTGGGCTTATCGGCGGTATTGCTCTTGGGCTTAAGACCCTCAAACCAAAAGTAAAAATCATAGGGGTTGAAGCAGAGGGTGCACAGTCCATGAAACGCTCGCTTGAGCAGGATAAGATCGTTCCCCTGAAAAGTATTATGACTATCGCAGATGGCATCGCAGTAAAAACCCCGAAAGAGCTGACTTTTGCACTCGCACAGAAATATGTTGATGATGTGGTGACTGTAAATGATGAGGAAATCGCCAACGCCCTATACCTGCTGCTGCAAAGAACAAAACTAGTGGTAGAACCTGCAGGAGCGGTCGGTCTTGCTGCTCTGTTAGGGAAAAAGATCTCAGTTCAAGGTAAGAACGTTGTCGTGATTCTCAGTGGAGGTAATGTGAACCTCTCTCTTCTCACGCAGATCATCGAAAGAGGATTGATGCACTATAAACTCCTGGTGAAAGTTTCTATCACCGCACTTGATAAACCAAAAGTGCTCAAAGATATCCTTAGCATTCTTGCAGATGTCGGAGCAAACGTCCAGTCGATAGCACATGACCGATGTACGACCGCAGTCCCCGTTGGTTATGTTAAAATCGTCATCATGTTTCAGACCTTGGGAAAAGAACAAATTGAGATGATTAAAAATAAATTTGATCAGAAAAAAGTACATTACCATATTCTGAGCTGATATTACGAAAAGAAGTTAGCTCCAATCATCTATTCATGTATCGAAAAAAGCTTTAGAGAGGGAAATTCATCTTAGAAGATCTACTCGTTCCGCTCGCAGCAGTGGCTGTCGCCGAGCTCGGCGATAAAACGCAGTTATCAATTCTATTATTGTCCTCAAAAACAAAAAAACATTTGTATCTTCTGGTGGGTGTTGTCCTAGCGTTTCTCATCGTCGATGGTATCGCGATAGCAGCAGGATCATGGGTATCGAGTATTATCCCCCTACGAATGGTGAAGATTCTCTCAGGTATTATGTTCATCGTTTTTGGTTTGGTCATGCTCATTCGAAAAGAAAAAGAGGATGAACCAAAAAAATTCTACAACAATCCATTTATGACAGGATTCGTTCTCATCCTCCTGGCAGAATGGGGAGATAAAACACAGATCGCCTCTGCATTGTTTGCGACAAAATATAACCCTGTACTGGTGCTCTTTGGAACATTGATCGCACTGACGCTGGTATCTATTATGGCAGTGTATTTCGGGAAATTTATTGCTGAACGGATCAATAAAAAAATATTGACAAAAGTTGCCGCGGTCGTTTTTATTATTTTAGGTGTAGTATTCTTTTTCTAAATGGTATATGTAACATTAAAAAAAGATCTAAAAGAAAATAGAGATATTATCCTGTTTTTCTTAAAGAAGTTTTACTGCTATATGCGACCAAGGTATTTGTGTTAGTTTCCAGGTGTTTCCGGTTGTGGTCACTTGGACAATTTGTGAGTTATCCGGGTTGATGGTTTTTTTGTCAAGTTTTCTGAGCTGATCGATTGCATCATCTTCTGAAGCAAACAGATATTTTTCCTTTCCGGTATCAAGACAATACAGCATGTTTTCGATCTTAAGACCCTTTATTGTCTGCCCAGGGCATTGCTCATCGGTCACAAGTGAATCAGTTTGTATTTTTCTATCAGTTGATGCTTGAGTACGAATAGGTTGATCTGCTAAAACATTTTTCAATATATTTCACCTCACACGAGCAATACATTCGTATCGACGTATAAATATTTATGGTCGTTAATTTTTATTCACCTATCATTTATTGTCAAAGACAAAGGATTTTCCAAACGAATATATTTAAAGTCACTCTTTTTTACAGTGATGGAATCCTATGCTTGATCGGTTCTATCTTCGCTTGCTTTCGTCTCTGTATATCTCTACGTTTTTTATCCGTGCAAGTTTTGGAATAATGCTTGCCACTCTGCCCATCTATTTGAATATTACTTCAGGGTTCATCGGGTATGGTGTTGTTGCCGCAGCCTCCCCGCTTTTTGAGATGGGGACTGTTTTATTTATCGGAGCAGTAGTCGATCGTTATGGACGAAAGATTGTGCTCCTTTCAGGTCTTCTATCAGCTGCATTGTTCCTCTTTCTTCTATCATCAACAAAAAACATGTTTGTGATCTTTTGCATAAACGCAGGCCATGGGATGGCCGCAGGCGCTATCCTTGTCGCATCGTTAGCATTACTGACCGATTACGCACCAGAGAACAGAAGAGGCAGGGAGATGGGTGCCTTTGACGCATTCAACATGCTCGGATGGGTCGTTGGTTATGCAGTGGGTGCCTTGTTCCTTGAGTTCTTAAAAGGCTCGTTGTGGCAGTCATTTATGATTGCTGGTGCTATGGCGCTGTTCGGGTGTCTTTATTGTTTCATCAATATCGCAGAGCCAAAGAAATGCGATGTTCTGTGTAAAAAAATACGTTTTGACACCATCGTAAACGTCCTCAAAAAACGGTCGATCCTTCTTCTGACGCTCCCCTGGTTCATCGTGTTTATGATCATTGGTGCCGTGATGACGTTTCTAACCGTATCAACCTCTCAGGGGGTTCTGAACATTTCACCGCTTATGCTCTCTGGCATCATCGGTGGTGCCGGGGTTATTTTGATCCTCACACAGGTTTTTTATGGCCGACTCTCGGACAGGTACGGTCGGCTGCCAATAATGGTCGTAGGAACAGTAGGTTTTGTCGGACTCATGACGGTCATCGGGATAGGATATGGTCTTGCTCCGACGACCAGCGGGGAGGATGTGAAAAATAGCATTATCCGCCTCTGGCCGCCTCTCGGCATTTTCGGACTCATGGCTCTTGCGTTTGGCCCCTCGGCTTTGTCATCGCTGGCTGACGAGGCTCAAGAGAAATCCCGTGGGGTGACCATGGCGGTGTACAGTATCGTCATCAGCGCCGGGATGTTTGTCGGCGTCCCTGCGGTTGCCGCAATTTTTGACAGATATGGTGGAGCTGGTGTCTTGTTCTTTATGACTGGTTGTGCCGTTGCGATGCTCTGTCTGATGATCGCCCGGTATTTCGAGGTGAAACACCGAAAATTAGTAGAAAATACCTGATGCCACAGATTTTTTTTTATCATTTAGTAAGCGTTTTTTAAAATTATCAGCGCATCATTTTTACTGAGTTTTTTGAATTTCCCAACATCTCCATGTAGTACGGTTTTTTCAGCAAGCGTCTCAAGTGCGTTTTCTTTTACTCCGACCTCCCGTAGTGTTTTTGGCATCCCAAGATCGGTAAAAAACTCCCTTGTTTTTTGTATCCCTTTTTTTGCTACTGCCAGATCATTTTCACCGGTTACCTGCCATACATTGCGTGCATATTCAACAAATTTATCTGAGGTTTCCTTTGTGAGGACATACTCCATCCAATAAGGTGTCAAAATCGCTAAACCAACTCCATGCGTAACATCATAGGTCGCACTCAGAGCATGTTCCATTCCATGGGTCGCCCAATCACTTATCCTCCCGTAGCCAAGCAGCCCGTTGAGTGCCAGGCTGCTGGTCCACATCAACTGTGCCCGTGCTTCGTAGTCGGTAGGTTTAGACAATGCTACAGGACCATAGACAATACAGGTTTTTAAAAGACTTTCAGCGAGTCTGTTCTGCACAAAAGCTTCTTTGGTTGGACTAAAATATTGCTCAAGGACGTGACTGAAGATATCGACAGTTCCTGCTGCAGTCTGAGTCTTTGAAACCGTGAATGTATAGGTTGGATCGAGGATGGAAAACCTTGGTCGGAGTGCATCGTGATGGATCGCAAGTTTTTCTTTGGTTGCCTCGTTTGATATCACGGCGTTTCCGTTCATCTCAGAACCAGTCCCTGCAAACGTCAGGATGACCCCAAGGGGTAACGCCTTTTTTATTGAGGAATCACCTTGCAGAAACATGTCCCAGGGATCTCCCTCATGATAAACGCCTGTCGCTATCGTTTTCGCGCAGTCAATGACACTGCCGCCGCCTACGGCAACGACACATTCAATATCATGGTCCCTGCAGATCTTAATCCCTTGTCTTACATGAGATACCCGCGGATTTGGTTGCACCCCGTTAAGCTCCTGATACACCATGTTATTTTTCGCAAAGATATCAGTGACTGCACCATACAGTCCGGTTTTTTTGACGCTTCCCTGACCATAGACAAAGAGAACTCTTTTTCCATAGGGTTTCAGTTCTTCACCGAGACGCTCTATCTTATTTTTCCCAAAAAGGATTTTTGTTGAAATCATATAATTAAAATCAAGCATAGATCCACCTCAGATCCAAGGTCAATGGTTTTACTGAATTTAAACATTAGCGATCAAACCGCAACCGACCATAAAAATTAATTGACGGTTTTTTGGTTTGAAAACAAGAACCTGATCGTCAAAAAAGCAAGGGTCGTCCCAAGGAAGATACCGATGAGCGCTGAGATCTTCTCAAAAAAACTCATCGTCGCTGAACCCTGTATCACGTAACCGCACAGAAGAATAGTTCCAGCCCCGATGACGTATTTGATATACTTGTCTGTTTTTCCCCTTCCGTTCAGAGCATATGAAGGAGTTTTTTTATGTAACTCCATATATCCCCGACAGGTGTCACAGTACCATTTGTTGGTAGCTGGATCCAATCGCAGAGCTGTGAAGCATTCTGAGCAATGAGGATGATGATACGATGAAAGCTTTGTTTTTGTTTTCCCTATTTTTTTCAACAAGGGAGAGCCCATGCTCCTCTTGAGAAGCAAGGGGGTAAGAAAACAACTCGTAAAGATAAGGAATAAGGTTGCTGTTCGTATTTGATTAGCGAGAATGCCGCCAGGATCGCCAAAAATTTTTCTATCGATTCCTGTTGATACGATAATCAACGCTACCCCCATCACCGGCATCATACCGATACCGATACTAATCGATTCCTTAGATTTCAATCCAGAAACTCGTGCTCCTATGAAGCTTCCAAGGAAATTTCCAAGCATGGCAAAGATGATAAACGCGGCACAGAAAATGAGAAGAGACGATATTTGATTTGATTGAAAGAGCGATAAAAAGTCAAAGCTGGCTCCTACCCACACGAAAAACAAGGGGACAAAAAACGCATAACCAATGGTTTTGATATATTCTGCTAGAACTCCTGCCTGTGGTGTTTTTTTGATAAAAATACCAGCGATAAATGCTCCAATTATCGCAGTAAGTCCCATGTTTTCAGCAAACGCAGCAAACAAAAAACAAATACCTAGCCCGCTGGTAAGGACAATAATCGGGGTATGGCGTTTCGTCTCTCTTTTAAGGGAATATCGCACAAGAAGAAAACCAATGATGATAGTCAGGAGGAAAAAAAGCGAGATCTGCAAAAGAAGAACAAACGAATTACCGACACCAAAGACCAGGGCAAAAAACACCATGGCAAGGACGTCGTTTACCACTAATGCGGTACGTAATGTTAAACCGACACGGGATGACAATAGATCCATATCTGACAGGATCCGAATGGCAATGGTGGTGGATGTCGCTAAAAAAATCGTCCCTATCGCCATGCTTTGAATAAGGGTTAAATGGAATAATTGTCCAATGATACAACCAAAAATAAAGGGGATAATAATACCAAAGATACCCACCCCCAGTCCTGCTTTTCTTGTTTTTTTCAAATCACTCAGATTCGTCTCAAGCCCGACAATGAACAAAAGAAACACCACTCCAATGAAGGCGATTTCTTTAAACTCAGGGGATGTCAGATCAAGCTTAAATTGAAAAAGAGACGTGTTCATAAAAGTAAATGATGAACCAGACAGCAGCCCAATACAACAGGGACCAAGAATGACTCCTGCGATGATTTCCCCAAGCACCCCCGGCTGCTTGATTTTTTCAAAAAGCGTGCTGAAAATCTTAGCAAATATAATCGCTACCGTGATTTCAAGCAGCATAGAGCACGCATCCCAATCTTACTACAACGTATGAAAAACGCGTATATAAAAGCTGTTGATTTAACACTCAGAGATTTTAAATATTCTAAGATGAATTCACCATGTTAAAAGATGAGTGAGACACAAAAATCCTTACATGAGTTCTACGAAACAAAGGTAAAAGACATCATGCAAAGCACGAAATCTGACCTCCCATGTATCGATGAGACAACTGATGTTGCTACCGTCTTTAACACCTTGAATAAAAAGGACCATGTGTGGATAGTAGATAGTAAAGAGCCGACACATCTCCTTGGCGTAATAACAGAATCTGATACAATATCGCTTCTTGCCCCCCCACTCACCTCCCTTCAATCCTTTGACAAACCAGATATTCGCTCATTACAATATGAAATTTCCCTGACCGCTGACGAAATCATGTCAAAAAAACCGGTTTCCATATCTCCCGATAAAAAAATCAGGGATGTTCTGCTGATAATGAAAGAGCAGAAAATCAAGCAAATTGCGGTCGTTGATATCAACGAACGATTTATAGGAGAGATTTCTGTTAGACATCTCATCCAGGTATATTCAAAGCTCCACACAGAGTTTATAGAGAAGAAAAAAATTGAAGTCTCCTAGAAAAACTGGTTAAATCCTTTTTTTATAGAAAGTTTTATATCAGGAGGACCTATATTAACAGCTGGGGATATTATGAAGAACCAGCTCTTAACAGTATTAATTACTGTAATTGTATGTGTAACGCTGTTGTCCACCATTCAACCTGTTTCTGCTTATTCAAATAAGATGCAGAAGCAAAGCACCACTTCACAAAACGATCAAATAACACCCGAAGACCGGGGTATTATCGGTCCCAACTGGTATAATAAACCAACAAGCTATGCTCAACTCATTAGCTGGTATCAAGCTTTAGAAGCCGCATATCCAGGTTATATCGAAGTCTTCAAAGCAAATGTTCTCTATAACACAGGAACCATTCCAAATGGATATGATGATTATTATATCAGGATAACGAACGAATCACTCGGATTACATAAACCAGAGGTACTGTTCCTTGGCGGCCCTCATGGTGATGAAACCGTCGGAACCATAGGGATGTTCTGGTTTACTGATTGGCTTATGCGTATGGCTTTTACTGATGAGCCAAGTCCAGCTTATTCAAAAGACTGGCTGCGTTGGATCATCGACAATCGAGAAATCTACATCGAAGCGTCACATAATCCCTATGGATTTGATACTGATCAGCGGTACGATTCCCACGGATGGGATTTAAACAGAGAGGCAGATATGGGCTGGGATCCCGGTGAACCAACAGGAGGCATCTGGGCGAGTGTCAACGGAAAAACACTTCACGCTTTTGTTGATAATCATACAGTAAGACTCGGTGGTGATTTCCATGGTGGCGCTCGATTGTTGCTTTACCCATGGGGAAACATGCATAGCAGTATTGTTGGAACAAGTCCGATCACCGGATATTCTTATAATTACGCTCCAGCAGATTTCTACTTCTTTGATTCATCGAGTCTTCGATTAGGCGATTATATGGGCGATTACGGCGGAAATCTTGATAAAACTAGTGTAGGGACCATCCCAGATACCGTAGGATATACGGTAGGCGGAGGAATAAGCCCTTGGGCGTATGGCGCTGATGTTGAAAAGAACCCAGTGGAAGACCCCTATGTCAATGATGAAACGTTTGGTAACTATCCAGGAGCTGGAGTACTATGGCTTTCCCCGGAAATGTCATATACAAAAAATCCTGATCAATCGACCTTCGGAAATGACACGGTAGCGCGTTATGGTGCTGAAATTCGTCGTGTTATATTAGCCCAAGCTGATTTAGCCCAACCATACCTTCGATGGCAAGGAGATTCTGCCCAAAATCAAGATGTTGTCTATACCAACACACTCGTCAACATCACCTGGCAGGTTAACGGCAGCATGGTCGTCGACCATACATACCTGCAATTCGGGAACAACCCAGATCCTGTTCATACCTGGACATCGACAACAACCGACCATGATGAACACAGTGGTCAATACATCGGGGGAACCGGATGGGATAATGCATTAGATGGACATACAGCAGGAACGACCTATAAAGAAACCATAACATTTACCACTCCTGGAGAATATTATTTTGTCGCAAAAGGACAAGTTGATCAGGTCTACAAAAACGTGCTCAGGCCAGATGTCTACGGCAGTAATCCGTATCTTCGACTCATCAAAGAACGAACAAATGATTCGTATCATGAAGTCCTGGAAGGATCAGACGGCACCGAAGAAATCATTGGACAAACCTGGTGGTACAGCCCTGTTCTGCACATCAAGGTCATCTCAGAAAATGAAGCACCGAATAAACCAGCCAAACCCAGTGGACCTGCATCAGGAAAGCCTGGCTCAACCTACCTCTACCGGACCAGTACAACAGACCCAGAGGGAGACGCATTATATTACATGTGGGACTGGGGTGACGGAAACCAAAGTGAATGGCTCGGACCGTTTGCATCAGGTGCTCAAGCAAGTGCTCAGAAATCCTGGAGCAGCAAAGGAGATTACAGCATTAAAGTAAAAGCTAAAGACGTCTATGGTTCAGAGAGCGATTGGTCAGATCCGTTACCGATCACCATGCCGACAAGCAAGGGTATACAGATACTATCTTTCCTGTCGCAGTTCTTCCACAATCTGCTGCTCTTCTTGCAGAATCTCTTAAAATAAAACCTTAAAAGAGATGATGAGACAAACACGGATATAACATAGATCTAAAAAACAGAGAGTGATCTGTGGGATATCTCTTCTTTCTTTTTTTTATAAAATTTGGAAACGTCGTAATGAGCAGCAGCTTCCTAATGATTCGCTACCAGAGCCCATTCACAGGGCGATGAATAAGTATTTAAGACACACAACCCCTCCCAGCAAGGGTAAGAAGAAAGAATAAGAATTTCGACCGTGGTGTTTTTAAGCAACAAAACCTTTGATGTTTTTATTTTTTTTAGACTTGCATACTTCAGACAAGGCTTGTTTGAGGAGGTGTTAGAGATATGGCGACTGATGAATATCGAAAGGCTCAGAAACTACGCAAGAACAAACTAAAACGAAAGAACGAGAAAGACTAAAAAAAATCATTCTTTTTCCTTTTTTCATAATTTTTTTTCTTTTCCTGTGTTCGTTCTGTTCCTTCTTAAAACCATATGATTAAATCTCTGTTTTTGTGCGAATCAATGATCAAAAGAAAAATCTTTTACCGCCGGCTTACAATTCGTACGATACTGATGATTGCTTCATCGTATGTTGTCGGTGGAACAACATTCCAATCATTATCATTCCACCGGAATTCATAAACTATTGCCTGGTCATGCCCCTTCAGCTCTTCCACTTGAAATTTCACCCATTTTGGGTTAAAGAGGTAATAATCGTGTCCATCATTAGCAAGAACATAGACAGGAAACTTCGACTTCAGTATCTCATGGGTTTGATCTTCTGTAAAGGCAAATCCTTTCTTGTGTACGTTCTCTTTTTCTATAAACCCCTTCTTTCCACCAACAGTTATCATCTTCAATTCAAGGATAAGCGGATTACTGCCTTCAACCATTAGATCAAAAGTCCCGCTTTTAAAATTCATCACATTAATTCCTTTTGCCTGAAGATCACGAATGACTATAGTTCTTAGGTCTTCCTCGTTCATAATGTCTTTTACCTGCACTCAGTTATTTTGTACCTTTTACTCCTTTAATAACATATCTTTAGAAACCTGTGTTTTTGTGCGGATTATATGAGAAAAATAATCATAGCTCCCGTTCATTTCTTCTTTTATTTTCCTTTCTTTCGATTTCTTTAGGATGTTATTCGTTTTGCTTTAAAGAAAAGGGCATCGTTTATGGCACTTATCGCCCGCCACTCTGTTTTTGTTGAATGTAGCTCGGAGTCAAGTGCATTTGAAAAGAAGATGACCGCGGTGTTGTCATTTGGTTTAATCGTGACAAGGTTTAGGAAGCCGACATAACCACCACTATGCCCATAGGTTTTTTTAAAAGGTTTGTTGGTAACCTCCCATCCTAATCCGTAGTTATATTTGTCAGTTGGTGAGAAATGTGCGGTATGCATGAGCTCAACAGTGGATTGATTAAGGATTCGTATCCCGTTCCATACTCCACCATTCATATGGGCAATGATGAAATGGGAGTATTCTTCAATCGATGTTCGTAAGGTAATTGCAGGATACAAGACATGTATCCCATATTGGGGATGCCTGAAATACTCATCATTTTTAAGCTCATAGGGAACTGCACAGTTATTGATGTCAACATCCCGTAAGCGAAAACCTGTCGTATTCATCTGCAGAGGCTGGAAGATATGCTCCTTGCAGTATTCGTTGAAATCCTGATGTGACAGTAATTCAACAAGATATGCGACAATCGAAAATCCGACGTTAGCATAATAGTATTTTTCACCTGGTTTATCCATGGACCATGTAGATGAGCTATAGGCACTACCATCTGGTGTGAGATATTCCTCCAACCAAGGATAAGGAAATCCTTGCACATCTGGGTCTCCAGCGAGGTATGAAAGACAGGTCCAGTAGAGATTGTCATCGGCAAGACTTGACCGATGAGATAGTATCATTTCAATGGTTATGGGGATGTCAGGATAATTAGGGTTCCGCAGAACAAATGGGAGATAATCATTGACATCATCATCAAGGCTAAAGAGTCCTTGTTCATACAGCTGCATCAATGCGGTAGCAGTTACAGTCTTTGATACTGATGCCTGTAGATATAACGTCTGTGTTGTTGCCTCCTTTTGATTTTCGATATCGTAATATCCGTACGCATGTGACCAGATTACTTCATCATCATGAATGATGCACGTCACAATAGATGGTTTATGGGCAAGACGCATGAGCACCCGTATATAGATATCAAAGAGAAAATCAGAAATTATATGATGATGCTCTTCGGTAGTAGAAGTGGTTTTGGCAAGGGCTTCATTTATGACAATACCCTGAACAGATAGTCCTAGAAACACTGCTATGATCATGATACTAATAAGTTGCTTCTTCATATGATTCACCAAAGTTTACCCAATAATCATATATTTTTGTTGTTATATAAAAGTAATCCCTACAACGTTTTAATGTTTGTAGTAGATAAAAAGTTTTAACGGATCGATTCTAACCTATTTTTCTCTTTGAAAACATAGGTACTATACATTTCAAACCAAACCAACATTAGTTAGAAAAAAAGAATCACACCAGGTTATTAACGTCAAAGTGACGTCACAGTAGCGCCCGTACTGGGATTCGAACCCAGGTCTGAGGCTCCGCAGGCCTCTAGGATATCCAAGCTACCCCATGCGGGCAATTTATTTGATCACATCAACCATGGCTACTTTCTCAAGGATAAGATCATTGTATTTACTTTCAGGCATGGTTCGTATCTCGTGATCAGTAAGACCGAATCTGCTGAGAGTATCTCTATCTCCTTCAAGTACCTTGTCATCACGGGTAAGATGAAACTCTTTGAGGAGTTTATCAATAACCGTATCATATGTTTTTCCATCTGCCTTTCTTTTCAGCTCATCTACGATGACAAACGCGATGTTTTGTTTTCCTTTGCGAATACCGATTTTTTTTATGGCTTTATGTATCTGTCGCTCACCAGCAGCATACAGCAGGATTTCCAGGGCAAGGGAGTTGGTTGCGTTTGTTTTTTGTTCAAATGCCCTCTGAGCATGCGTCGTTGCTGAAATTAAATGGTCTTTCCCATAGATAGCGGCTGCATCAAACGCCTGTAGTACGAGATTTTCTTTTTTAGAAAACAGAAGGAGTTGTTGGACGAACTCATCTATATTTTTGATGGTTCCGTTCGTGCCGATGATGGTAATCATTTTTTTGAGCCTCTGAGTTCTTTATTACCCTGTTTACCGCTTTCCCCGATTTGTTGTTTTATGTTCAGGGCGACAGCTTTTCCAATCGCCTTTATCTTCGCAATACGTTCTATGGGGACATTGCGTAAATCATTCACGGTTTTAAAACCTTCATGATACAGGGCGCGGGCACGCACCCGTCCAATTCCTTTTAATGACACAAGGTTCAACAGCTCCTCTTTACATCCGTTTTGCACCCGTGTGAGAAGATTATTGATATCAGTGACACAGGAGAAATTGTACATTCGTGCATACTCTCTGGTCGCATGCAGCAGCCACTCTGCGATCTCAACAACCGTATGGACGTCACCAGGCCAGATATTATATTTGAGGACGAGTGCATCATAGGGTTTTTCTTCGATCCAGTCCTCCAGGAGGAATGCTGTTTTTAGATCACTGAGGAACCATTCATAGTCATCGCTGGTGGTACTGGGGACATCTAGGAGAAGAGCGTGCTGTATGCTTTCTGCTTTTTCCTCAACCCACGAATCCGTCCCCCGTAGATACAACGATCGAAGGTCAGGTGTCGAGCATATCGCATGGAGAAACGACAAGGGTGTTGTTTCCTTACTGTTGGATCGCTCAAGGGCGGTTTTTAGCTGAATCGCTGACAAGGGATCAATGTATAATGATGATGTCCTTGTGCCAAACAAGGTGGACATATAGCCGGTGGATATTTCTTCGATGAGTTGATTTTCCAGGAGGAACTCAAGAGCGGTGTCGACTTCTTTTTTGATGGTGTACTCATCGGCCTGATACGCATAAAATGTACTCAAGATGAACTTGTACATCCCTTCAACATCATGGACGAATTGTGTGGCGATTGCCGCAAGAAGATGCGTGCGCAAAGCAGATTGGCTCCCAAGCTTCGAATAGATTGGTTCTGTGTCCGCTAATATATAATTGTAAAATATCTGATCGCGTTGATTGGCATCCTTCGCTATCGTAATAGCGTCCCCTACGGTATCATAGCGTGGTCTGCCTGCACGACCTGCTTGTTGTTTATACTCAAGGATGGGGATAGGGGTCATCCCGAAATTCCCGTCATAGCGCCACAGGTCACGGATGATCACACGCCGTGCCGGGATATTGACCCCCGCAGCAAGCGTCGGGGTCGCAACGATACATTTGATCTGGTGGCCTTTGAATCCTTGCTCGACCAGTCGCCGCTGACTGCTTTCCAGGCCTGCATGATGAAACGCGACACCTTTTTCAACACTGGTGATCAATGACTGCTCGATGCTCACTGCTTCATCTTGTCCGTGTTTCATCGCAGTGACCAATTTTTTTAGGTCTTTTTTTTCCGCTTCAGTAAGATGACCAGCAACGACACTGGATATTCGGGTGGCAAGTGAGACAGTCGATTTCCGGTTGTTGACAAAGATCAGGGTCTGCCCACCGTCTTTGAGCGATTCTTCTACCAACAACTCTAATGCTTGTTTTGAATCACCAGCTATTTTTTTTGTCGAGCCGTCATTATATTTTATCACGTTATGGAAAAACACACCTTCTTTCAGGATCACGGGCCGCCAGTCAGACTGGATGAGTTTACCGCCCAACCAGTCAGCCAGCTCCACAGCGTTTTTTATAGTCGCAGAAAGCGCAATGAGTTGGGTCGTTGGATTGAGTGCCTTAATCTGAGCAATGATTACCTCCAGGGTTGGACCCCTGGTCGGATCATGAATCAAATGGACTTCGTCGATCACCAGCACCTTGATTTTATCAAGCCAATGTAGCCCATGGCGAAGAAGCGAATCAGCTTTTTCAGAAGTGCACACGATGATATCATATTTGGAGAGACGAAGATCGGATTCATCTAAATCCCCGGTGGAGATGCCGACTTTCAGCCCAAGTCGTTCAAACGCCTTCAAATCCTCGTATTTCTCCCGGGCTAGCGCTCGAAGGGGAACAATGTAAAAAGCTTTACCGCCCTCATTTTTTAACCGATGCGCTATCGCAAGATACGCAACCAGGCTTTTTCCTGCTGCTGTGGGTATGGACAGCACAAGATGCTCTCCTCGCAAAGCATAGGGAAGAGCTTCTGCCTGAGGAGGGTATAGCTCGGTGATTCCTTGTTCTTTTAAGATATCCTGAATCTGAGGATCGAGCGCTATTTGATCAGTCGTCATATACGTTCTTGCAATAGAGAAAGAGCTTAATAAAGAAACATGTTATTCCTTTGTTCAAATATTGTGGTGACTCTATGGGCCGAAGACAAACGATGATGGAAAAATATAAGATACAAATGAAAGCCTATCGGAAAAAACGGATGAAAAGTGATAGTACTCCTTATTTACCGCCAGATGGCATTGTCTATGTCATTGATACCTTAAATCCTGGTAAGAAAATACTGGTTCCTGTAGTGAAGACCACGGTAAGAAGCCAGCGAAATGTCATTGAAAGCCTCGCATGTCCTGAATGTAAAAACGAGATGCTCTGGGATGATAACTGGGAAGCATTTACCTGTACAAAACATGGGAAGAAAGCCATCTATGAACTGGTAGTAAAATAAGGAGAAAGGTGACAGGTATAAGTATACCTTTTCATATGTAGGGGTCGTGAGTATCTATGGTTGAAGAAAAAATCGGAATCGTCGAGCATTTCTTCACAAACATCAATGTCGCTGCCATAAAGATCACCGATGGTGAGCTTAAAATAGGGGATATTGTTCATTTCGTGGGTACCAATACCGATTTCACCCAACTTATTGATCGTATGGAGATCAATCGAGTCCCTGTGGATATCGCAAAAGCAGGCGATGCGATTGGAATAAAGGTAAAAGACAAAGTTCGGGAACATGATAGTGTCTATAAAATGCCAAAAGGTGAAACTGAATGAAGGAAATGGCTGAAGTTCGAGAGTTAAAAGTAGGAAGATATGTACTGATCGATGAAGAACCATGCAAGATCCAGAGTATTTCGACATCAAAACCAGGGAAGCATGGCGAAGCAAAAGCACGGATTGACGCCGTCGGCATCTTTGATGAACAGAAACGCAGTGTCGTCCATCCCGTAAAACATAAGGTCGGCGTCCCTATCATCGACAAACGCAGCGCGCAGATCCTTGCCCTGATGGGCTCTGATGTTGTTCAGCTGATGGATTTGGAGACCTATGAGACCTTTGATATGCCTATCCCTGAGGACCTCAAAGGGCAGCTTGAGCCAGGAAAAGAAATCCTGTATCTACAGGCGATGGGTAAACGTAAAATCACCAGAGTGTAGAATCCTTTATTATAGGTAGGGTACAGGCTTCGGTCATTATGGAGTTTCCTAATTATTTTGCAGACGCAGAATCAAGTTTCAAGCAGGCTTCGTTCATCTTGTTTGGTGTACCTTTTGAAAAAACCTCATCGTTTCGCCACGGGGCTGATAAAGCACCATTTGAGGTAAGGCAGGCGAGCTGGAATTTTGAGCGCTACGATCTTCGCACAGGCATTAACTTTGAGGAAATCCTGGTGCATGATTACGGGGATCTTGATGTTTCGAAGATGAACTCAAAACAAGTGTTTGACGCGACAAAAACGTTTACTGCAACATTGTTAAAAGAACAGAAAATCCCGTTTGCCATCGGAGGGGATCATTCGATTACCCCAGGCATCGTTTCAGCGTTCCCCAAGGATATCGCGGTAATCTCACTTGACGCCCATATGGATTTCCGTCAGGAATATAAAAACGATATCTACAATCACGCTTGTGTAATCCGCAGGGTTGCCGACCACGTTCCCCTTAAAAATATTGCCGTGTTAGGGATCCGGTCCGGTGAAAAGGAAGAATACGAGCTTGCACAAAAAGAAAACCTTTTTTTCCGTGATGCATTTACGATCAACAAGTTAGGGCTAAAGAAAATTATCCAGCAGACAAAGACGCTGCTGAAAGGAAAAAAAATCTATCTGACCCTGGATATCGATGTGATTGATCCTGCCTACGCACCAGGGACAAGCACACCGGAGCCGTTAGGGCTTACTCCGCTGCAGGTCATTGAAATCATAGAAGCATTTTCGCCGCAGCTGATCGGTGGTGACCTCGTGGAGGTCTGCCCGCCCTACGACCATGGACAGACCGCGGTTCTTGCAGCTAAATTGATTCAGACAAGCATCAGTTGGATATGGAGAAGTTCGCAGGCTTAAGTTAATATATATCAACTTCATTCAGCTCGGTCATGCAAAAGGAAAAAATGGCTCTTATCGCGCTAGTAATCGTCGTCGTCGCAGCACTTTCAGTGTTTTTGGTCGCGGTCAACACAAACATTTTTGAAAATCTCTTCAAAGAGAAACTGACCATTGCAGAAGGTGACTGCGCTGATGTCAACTACATTGGTCGGTATTCATCAAACAACACGATTTTTGATACCTCATATAAATTCGCGGGAAATAAATCCGGCGGCACGCCACTTAAGATATTTGTCAGTTTCGACGCTAACGCAACCTCCCCAAAGACAGGATATACCCAAGGGATGATCAAAGGATTCATGCAAGGGATAATCGGTATGAATGAGGGACAGACTAAGACCATCGGTCCGATACCACCAGTTGATGCCTACGGAGTAAAAAAACTAACCGCTGGAGCAGTTTTTACCACACAATCTGCAGCCTTCGGCATTAATCAAACCGTCGAGGTCATTAACTACACCAGTGAAAACCTCACCCTGAAATGGATAAATATGACAGATCATAGTAATATCACGATGCCTCTGTTTGTCATCAATAACCTCCAATCCACGAATCAGACCGATTATATTACCTACCTTCCACCAGCCTATCTCTGGCGGAATTCCACGCAGATTGTGAACATCACCGATAATGATGTCACGGTCTACACGACCCCAACAAAAACCACAAATATCTCTACTAAAATGGAGCAAGTACAATTTGGGGATATTCTTATGCTCATCTTCCCCAATGCAACCACTGCCTCATGGAACAATACTACAATCACTATTTCGTGCTTCCCAAAGGTCGGGACAAATTATACACTGCAGACCCAAAGCTACACCGGAATGCTCAATGTAACCATAACCGTTGTGAATGTGACAGGCGACAGAATCAATGTTTCTGCAATAAACGACCAAAACCCAGAGCCACAATATATCGACTTGTATAAAACACTGACTTTCAACAGAACAATGCACCTCCCACGTTACTACCGAAATATCCCAACAATGTATGTTTCGGTCCTGTATGAAAAAGAAATCCAAACCGCAGGATACAGCTTAAACGCACTCGCCGGAGAACCACTGACCTTTGAAGTCACGGTCGAAAAAGTGTATAAGACGCTTTAAGGGATGATCTGAAGCTTTATCTCACGCTCGACAAGCTGCAAAAACTCTTCTTCTTTTCCTTTCGGGATGGTCGCACCAGCTGCGATGTTATGGCCGCCTCCTATCCCGTTTAACTCCTTAGCAGCCCTGGTGAGAGCAACAGCAAGGTCCAACCCACGGTCAACCAGGCTCTGTGCAGCTCGTGCGGAGACCTTGACATCACCATTCTCAGTAAGAGCAAACCCGATCAGAGGCAGCTCTTTATCGACATCTTCAGTGTTGAGCATCATGTTGGTGACAATCCCGATAATAGTATCGCGGATGCCATCACCAGCGTGGAAAAACTGTAGATAGGTCCGTTTCTGAATCTTTTCTTCTTTGGCGAACTGAAGGCCTTCGACCAGATTATGACGATGGCCACTGAGCAGATTTAGTGCTTCTTTTAACCATTTTCCACGATCACCGAGACACACCTGGAGTCCAACCTCATACTCACCATAGCGTGCGGTAGAATTCAGAAGGGTAGCGTATTCTTTAGCCTCATGCAGCTCGGTTCCTTCTTCTTCTTTGTTCAGGAGGTATGATTCCCCCAAGACCCTAGCTGCAGCTTGATATCCAAAGCCTTTCGAAAGCAGCATCTGGATGATTCCTGAGATGATCTTCCGCTTCTCCTCTTTACACAGATCAACCCAGGTCCTCCACGAATCGCCCTCCTTTAGAGGGATCTTTAGTTCCTGCAAAAAAGCAACACAAGCATCTTCACGTCCACTCACCCCAGGGATGAGCGGGTCACTCGCATATTGAAGGAGTTTTGCCAGAGGCCGGGTCTCCTTACCAAAATACCTGATGTCTTTGACCGCCTGAAGGACACCAACATCCACCCCATCCTTAACGATCTCAGCATTCATGCCGCGCAGCTCACAGAATCGCCTATCCTGCAGATCACCGATCGCTCCGACGATCGCAAGACCAGCTAAATCCTTATTTTTTTGACTGATAGCTATGGAGACCAGATAGGTCGCCCCAGCACCGCTGAGCTCATAAGAGCCATCTCGGCCGAACAGATGAGGATTCAAATGAAACGAGGCATCAGAATCAGCGGGACATTCATGATGATCAGTAATAATCTTTCGTATCTCCGGATACTGGGTGCTAATGCCGCTGCCCAGGTCAGTAAACCACACCAGCTCGTGCTGCTCAGTAAGTAACTTATTTATGATTACTTCATCAAGTTGTTTGATGCATTCAATGGTAAATTCCTTTCCGAGCCTTCGGAGGGTCTCGGAGGCGATCGCCCCGGCAGTGATCCCATCAGCATCGATATGGGTCACAATATGTATCTTAGTTGATTTTTTTATGATATCTGCTAACTCGCTTGCTCGTTGTAACAATAGATAGCCTCGTGCATGAAGACATAGAAAGCAGACTGATTAGTCTTTTGGTTTTCCAGGGGATATTTTTTTATAAAAGAACCTTGATATTTTTTCACAAGCATCCAAGCAGAAGACAAGAAATCTAAAATAATAGCAGTTGTTACACGATTAACTACAAAAGAGGTAAGATTGTTATGAAGAAAGAATTCAAAGAAGGGAATATCACCATCACCGTCGACTACGATAAATGCAAAGGCGCTGGTGAATGCGTCACCGCCTGCCCCGTTCAGATCTTTGAGCTGATCGACGGCAAAGCGGTTGCAAAAAACATCAAAGAATGCATTGAATGCTGCGCTTGCACCAATGCCTGTCCCTACACAGCAATTGAACATACGTCCTGCTAATTCATTACAAACATCTGGATTTTGTATGGAAAAAAAACGAATAGAGATACATCTTGTCAACACATGGTCTGAAGACGAAATCGTCCTCCTCTACAAAGCAGCTGGCTGGTGGAAAGATACCTATGACGCTACAGGGATCCCTCCATTGATCGCGGGGAGTTTTGCGTTTGCTGTAGCAGTAGAAAAAAAAACCGGTAAAGCAGTAGGAATGGGCCGGGTTCTGTCTGATGGTATCTCTGACGCCTATATCCAGGACGTCGTGGTTCTGCAACCCTACAGGGGTCAAAGTCTAGGGAAAAAAATTGTGCAGACCCTCATCGACTATTGTGTCTCAAAGGGGATACAATGGCTAGGATTGATCGCTGAACCCGGAAGCAGCCAGTTCTATACATCCCTTGGTTTCAAACCAATGGATCAGTATGTCCCCATGCTGTATGCAAAGGAGAGATAACCCATGTTATCCCTGGATGACTTTAAAAAAATCGGTTTAGAAGACAAACCTGTTTTTGATACACACTACAGACAATTTCCCCCCAGCCATAGTGGTGAATTATTTTCCACGATGATCAGCTGGGGAGAGTATGTTGAATATCATTACGTATTGGTTGATAACAACATCATCATCGTAAGTAAAGATAAAGATGGAGAAGTCCTCCACCATCCATCAGGGAAATTCAACGAAGATCTCCTCAAGCAGGTCATGGCTCTTTCGATAAAGGAAAACGCAATCTTCGGATTTATAAAAAAAACAGAGAAAAACCTCCTTTCAGCACAATATCCTTCGCTAACGTTTGTGGACGACAGAGATTATTTTGATTATGTATATTCTGCCTCTGATTTAGCTGAGCTACCGGGAACAAAGTTTGGGAAGATACGAAATCGGCTAAATAAATTTACAAAAAATTTCGCATACATTACAGAAGAAATCTCAGAGAAGAATATGGAAGAGGTCAATGAGTTTTTAAAGCGATGGTGTCTCTGGAAAGACTGCGGGTCAGATGAATTGCTGGAAAACGAGCGCAAAGCAATCATCTATTCGATGTCACATTTCTTTGATCTAGGCCTCAAGGGGATTTCCTTACGGATCAATGATGCCATTCAAGCAATAGCCGTCTATGAAAAAATGAATGCTGACACCGTGATTGTTCATTTTGAAAAAGGAGCTCCTGACTACGACGGGATCTACAAGGCGATAAACAAGGAAACCGCGCAACGACTACGACAGCAGGTCCCCTATATCGACCGTGAAGAAGACCTTGGTATCCCAGGATTACGACAGGCGAAACTATCCTACAATCCTCATCATTTTATCGAAATATATCATGTGACAAAAGAAAGTCTACGGACTACAACAGTCTGAGTGTTGTAGTCCTGTTGCGAACATTGGTTTTTTTTAAGGAGACTGTATCGGTAACCAGAAGGTAATGATGGTCAACCCTGCGACAGTCACATTCGAATAGACAGCGGTTGAAGTTTTTTGCCCAAACCAGTACCCAAAGAAACCGAACATAACCCCAACATAATCCCCAGCCGGAACAGAATTTGTGATTAATCCATTTGTCTGGATTCCACTCACTGCATGTCCCTTATGGAAGCTGATGATGTCAAAACCAATGTAGTTTACGAAGGAATTTAATCCTAATACAATGGTTGTGCCACTGTCCAATGTGTACGTTATTGCGCTTACAACACTGAAAAGTGAATTATTGATGAGCGGTGCACTGTGTATCCGTTCTTGTAAGGATCTTATTTTTTCAGTTTTTGTTCGCTCGTTGAATTTATTGAGAAGAGTATCGCTGTTTACATCCGTTGACACAAGATGATGCTTTTGAAACACGACGATCTGAGCAGCAAATGTCTCTTTCATTGACCCACCAGCAGCTGATACAGCTTGGAGCTCATTGCCGATTGAAATCCATTCGGCCTTAGGCATAGTGATTACTTTTTTTACAGAACTTACACCGGTACAGTCCATAAAATCAACGGTCACGGTCTCAAGATTTTTACTTGATGATGTGATAAGGTGCCTTGCCTGATTCATGCTTCCTAGCGCTGGTGTAATCATTAGACTTGCTACCAGAAGCACCGCTAAACATACAATTCCGCCTCGTATTCTCATAATAATCGTAATTTATATTGAGGGTCTTGTATTTAGATATTTCGTTAAAAAAGAACAAGATTTTATCTTGTTTCTGATGGTCAAAAAATTTTTATTTTCGTAGAAGTATTGTTTACGTGTTCATTGTATGACTTTTTTTGTTGTGTTTTCTTTTAAAAATTTATAGGAGTTTTTGAATAATTAAAAAATAGTTAAATTAATGTTTAAGCATTATTTTATAATGCATGTATCTATTATTAGTTTATTTGTTAATGTTTAAGGTTAACTAGTATTTTTCGTGTTAACATTTATCAATATTTTTGTTATCCAATGACATGTAAATCGCTTGATAATTATTAGCAGAAATTATCTTAATACTGATTGAGACAATCTAGCATGGAAAATATAAAAAATAGAATTAAAAAAATTTATTTTTGTATATTTTTATAATATCCAATACTAGTTTGACGTAGAGTTCCATACGGGTGTCTACCATATAATATAAAGCAGCTTCTTTAAAGGAAGCAAACCGAAGAAAATACTCATGATAGATAAGGAGGAGATCTTCCTTTCGTTTAATATTTGGTGCGATACGATGGCAATTACTGCATAATAAAGAACTCTTTTTCTATACACAGGGTGCCACCATATACTCTAGGGATAATATGGTGAAATTCTCCTCTGAAATCTTCATTAAATCTATATTGCAGCGTTCACACCGGTTGTTGGCTCGTTTGATTACTAATTGTTTGACCTTTAGTGGAAAATCCTTTTTCTTGCTTTTCATCTTTCCTGTTAACCTCCCTTATTAAAATATTTCGAACAGTACTGGCATACCAACTGCATTTATTTCCTTCGCGTTTTAATCGGGTTTGTATTCTATTTTCATTCAAATAATTCGCAATTTCACTATAACTTTTTTCCTCTGCTTTTAATTGTTTCATAAGGGTTAAGATATTTTGTTCTTCAGCATTTTCAATAAGTCTGGTATTCTTCTTTCTGTTTCCAACAATGTCAGACAGGATTGTATATCCATACGGCGCCTGTCCAAACCATTCGTTTTTCATTTTCTGTTTTACACCTACACGGATTTTTGAAGCGAGCTGACCTCTAAAAAATTCACTAAATGCAGCAAAGTTCGTAAGAATGAATCTTCCCTGTTCACTGTAGATATCAATATGTCTTAGATTGTAAATATGTAATTTGATTCCGAAGGTAAGGAGGTCATCCATGACATTGAGCAGATCTTTCGTTGACCGAGAGAAACGGTCGTTATCGAACATACAGATACCATTGAACAACCCATTCTTTGCATCGGTTAGCATTTCTTGAAAACGAACCCGCTCTGTGTTTTTTCCACTTTCTTCATCTTGATAGGTTTTTACCCAACGCCACCCAGTTTCTTTTAACCAGTTGTCCAGGGTCGATTTTTGACCGTCTGGACTGTATCCTTTTGCCTGTTCCTCCCGGCTAACCCTTACATAATAGGCTACTTTATAGTCATTTGACATATGGCACTTCTCTGATATTTGACTACAGTCAGGAATCTAACTTATGTCAGTTATAAGATTTCTCTATTTAAATTTTTGTAAAATATCGTCTTTTTTCTTATGCATGCTATACTTTGTCTAACATTTTATACATAAGTTTATCACTAGACTTGTTAAGAGTGCACAATCGTATATCAGAACACCTCTTTATGAACATTATCCAAGAAAATCATCGGTGTGCCTGACATTACTACTGTTTTATTACAATTTACCAGGCTTTGAATACAAAATAAATGGTCTTTGATGGATTTTCCATGCGATGAAGTGTTTGGTACTTTTTTATTTGTTGATTTTTTTTTTTTGAGCATGTTAATCTATAACACATACATTAACTATGCTAGACTTTCTCTATCGTAACTATAAACGATTTTAAGTATGCTAAATATTATCTAGCAATTTTCTCGTCATTTTTCGTGTGTCGTGATAGCACGAATAATTAATGTTAATTAAAAGACTTAACTAGTTAACCTAATATATTTACAATATTTACTAAATAACTATTTCTATTAAAACTCACCAGTTTCTTGCGGTTCGTCATGCTCGTTTGCAAAATCCTTCAGATCATACTCATCAGTAATCTTCTTTGTATCACCGATCTTTTTAATGAGTCGGCCACAGACCAAGCATTTTCCGGTCAGCTCGTCAAAGGCACGCCATTCCATGCACGTAGGACAAAACTCGTCGACACCGACCGCAATTTTCTGCACCTTTGCACATGTAGCTTCCTTGTCGGCTTTTTTCTTAGGTGCCTTAGGCTTTTGCGTGAGAGGTTTTTTTCTTTTGCTCTTCATGCTATCTCGCAATAAGATTATAAGAAGAGTATCAAAAAAGATTTATATTGACTTTTCTACGAAACCTCGCCCCCATAACCATATCTACTGGAAAGGAAAAAAAATAAGATTTATAGACAGGTAAGCGATACTAGTGTTTGGGACCAGCCAAACTAGGAGTAAGAAGACATGGATGCGCTTTCATTCTATAACTCAGATCTCTTCAAATGGGCCATTCTGCCCATACTGATTTTCGCTGCACGGCTCATGGATGTAAGCCTTGGGACATTACGTATCATATTTGTGTCTCATGGACTCAAATATGTAGCACCGGTGGTAGGGTTCGTGGAGATCAACATCTGGTTGCTTGCTATTGGACAGATCATGCAGAACCTGAACAATCTCGCCTGCTCGCTTGCCTATGCCGCTGGGTTTTCGATGGGCGCTTTTTGTGGTATGTTGATAGAGGAGAAACTGTCCATTGGCATGGTCATGGTTCGAGTGATCTGCAAACATGATGCATCCGAGCTCATCAAATCACTCAAAGATGCAGACTATGGAGTTACTACCCATGATGCTGAAGGGGTAAAAGGTCCGGTGAAGATCATCTTTGCCGTGATACGTCGAGAGGACCTGCATGATATTTTAGATCGAATCCATAGGATTCATCCGCATGCCTTTTATTCGGTTGAGGATGTTCGGTCGGTGGGAGAAGCGATGTTTCCTTATCATCAGCATCGGTTATTGCAATGGCATCGAAAAGGTAAATAAAAGGAAGAATAATAGACCCGGGATTGTTTATTCTTTTTCCTCAGCGGCATGTTTTTCCGCTAGTTTCTTTAATATCTCTGACGATAGCTTATAATATCCTTGTTTTTCATCGATGACCGCAGCTTCGATCATCTCAGTATCGAATTTCTGTTTGGTTATCTTCTTTAAGGTTTGTAGCCCGAGTTCGAGTGCCTGATTTAAAGTGATATTTGCAGTGTAACTTTTTGTAAACTGGGTCATTGCGTCGTTACTTTTTTTTCCTTCGCAGACAGCTTTATACCCAAGATAGGCTCCAGATGGGTCTGTGGAAAACAAATGCTTCCCTGAATCATCGATGCCGCCGACAAGTAAAACCACGCCGAACGGCCGTACGCCATCGAACCTGGTGTACATATGCTCGTATTCGCAGAGGATGTTCACCAGCTCTTTGACGGAGATAGGTTCATCGTAGCGAACCTTGTTCCATTGTGCCTCTTCCCGTGCAATCTCAACAAGATGTCGCCCGTCCGCAACCAGACCGGTTGCTGCGCAGGCGATATGATCGTCAATTTGATAGATCTTCTCAAGTGAACGAAGGTTGACAAGCCTGCTGGTCTCTGGTTTGTGCGCTAGGAGAAGGACGCCATCTTTCCATTTGAATCCCATGGTCGTGGTACCTTTTTTTACTGCTTCTCTTGCGTATTCAACCTGATATAATCTACCATCAGGAGAAAAAATCGTACTTGCTTCATCGTACTGTTGTCCTGACTGTTCCATAACCCAGCTCCAAGAGAGTTGAACCAGAATGCGATGTTCAGATTATATACTTTCTTGCCTTTAAAGTCGGTTTGAGAGTTGAAGAAGAAGCTTGGTTTTTGGTCCTTTTTTTTCGATGAGGATCCGACCTTCTTTTCTCCAAGGCGCAGATGAATGAAAAGCATCTTTTTCCAGGACAGGGTGTAATCCGAGGGATTGTGCTGCTTTTGCGATTTTTTCCAATGTAGGTTTTTCCACTGCGTGTTTCTGTGGGACCTTTCGTCCTCTCAAACGGGAAACATCACGGTCAAAATAAACAGGGTATATTACGTATTTGTTATCATCCCTTGCTACCATCAAAACCTCTATGATTTTACTTTGCAAGTAGCACAGCGTTGATCACGCCGCTTTGCCCTGGTCTAGAGGTTATTCTTGCTTTGCCGATTTTTGTGTTGATGATTGCTCCTTTGTTCATGATGTTACGTCGGACATAATGGACATTTGCTGAGTTTTCGACGACGGTGACAATTTCTGTTTTTGTGGTTTTATTGGTTTTGGGGTCGACAACAAATGCGGTGTCTGCAGTGAGAACCCGAGATTTTTTATTGTTTCCTCTTGTTCTGATCGGTTTTCTTTTCATTGCTCCAATGGTGGTGAGGTGTAGTTCTCGTCCTATCTCGAACCGTCTCTTGTTCCGTGCATATCGTATGCGTCGTCCGGTTTTGCTCCTTTTTGAGTTTCCTTGCCATACTGCCATGAGAATTCCGAATGGAGAAGGAATATTTAAAGGATATGGAAGATGATTTGAGGGCTAGTAAGAGGATTACGGTCTTTGTTTGGAAATCATTAGGGCTGCCTTTACACCGTTTAAAGGCTGTAGATAAAAAAAAATTATTTCTTGGCCGATCATTGAAAAAAATCATTGATCCTTTATAAATCAATTAAATAAAGAGAAAAGAGGTAGGTATTTTACCTACTTTGTATTTGCATTCCAGCCTGAACTTTGATATATCAAACCAAGTAAGATGATTGGTATGATAAGGATTGGATGCAATCTCCATTTAAATACGAGGATTTCGGCGCTTGCATTGTTCCCTGCGTTATCGTAGGCTGTCACGGTCAATGTATGTTTTCCAGAAATAATTTCTTTCCAGTCATAGGAATATGGCTCTGAGGCATCATTTCCCTTCAATACTCCATCAATGAAGAATTCTACCCGCTCTATGCCTGATTCATTGTCTGATGCGCTCGCTTCTATGGTAAACATTTGGACTATAACTGGCATTTGAAGTGTTTTTAAGGGGAACATTAACTTGTTAAAAATGTAAATACCATAGTTTATTGGTTTTGTTATTTTGATGACCGGAGGTACCGTATCATCCCCGGTAAACGTGAAATGGGCAGTGATTGTTTTATTTGCGTTCATCGTGATATTTTGAGGATTTTCGTTACCAGTGAGATCTCCACTCCATGAGCTGAAAACCCAGTTTGCATCCGCAATTGCAGTTAGTTCAACTATAGTGTTGTATGCATAGGTAGCTTGATCAGGATCTTTTATCACTGTTCCCTGACCATCTATGATTATCGTTAATGTGTACGGACTTTGTGTGAAATGAGCAACCACCACCTTATCACCAGTCATCGTCACCGTAACCACCGGATTAGACCCAGAAGCATCACCACTCCAATGATCAAAACCATACCCAGGATTCACAGAAGCAGTCAACGTCACCACATCACCATAATGATACGGAGGAGACGGAACCGCACCAACAGAACCACCAGCAACAGGATCAACAGAAATCGACAAGGTGTAAACATTCTGCGTGAAATGAGCAACCACCACCTTATCACCAGTCATCGTCACCGTAACCACCGGATTAGACCCAGAAGCATCACCACTCCAATGATCAAAACCATACCCAGGATTCACAGAAGCAGTCAACGTCACCACATCACCATAATGATACGGAGGAGACGGAACCGCACCAACAGAACCACCAGCAACAGGATCAACACTCACCGATAACGTATAGACACAAAGGGTAAAGGTTGCTGTTATTGCTTTATTGCTTGTCATAGTGATGGTGGACGGATTAGTAGATCCGGAGAGAGCACCACCCCATTGGCTGAAAGACCAACCCGGTTGAGGATTTGCGGTAAGTTGTACAACCTGACTGTAGGTGTAGAGTGTTTGATTTGGATTTTTTATGACAGACCCCTGGCCGTTAATTGAAATCGAAAGGTTATATGTAGGTACGGTCAGCTCAATTATTGTTCGTTGAACGGTGGCACCCGCGTCTGCGATGATAGCGATGATTTCTCCGCCACCAGGAACATAGCTTCCGCCGTAAGTTATCGCATTGTTTACCATTGTCCATCCATCAGTGTTAAGCCCCTGATTTCCAAAGTTTAGGATATACACAATAGCGTATTGTACCTGATGCCAATCAGTTCCTACTTTATGATTTAAAATATAGTTTACCTTACTCCAATTCTGATGAGCAAGATGAGGCGGCAGCGATGAATTATAACTGGAATAGAGGGTTATTTGATAAGCCGTGTTCAAATTAATCGTATGAGCGCTATCGGTGCACCAGCCTGTGTAATTTCCATTGGATACTTCGTAGCCAGAGGGAACATTGGTAAGAAATGTTCTGAAGTAACTTGTCGTTGAGGTAAATACCTTGAGTGTAACTTGATTTGGTGGAAGATGAACATTTGGAGGGATATTATCTAAGGGGAAGGGATTGTTTGGTTTTGTTATTTTAATGTCAGGTTCGGTATTTGTCGCCATATCGGCATTTTCAGTCTCTTGTACTGTTTTCTTTGTTGTATCTGGTTGTTGTGACTGAAGAGTTAACTTGTTTCCAAGTTGAGAGTTGACTGTTGGTAAAAAGACTGCACAGATAAACGATAATGCAGTCATGCAAACCATTATTTTTTTTATACTTTCTTTTCTCATCTTTTTTGCCTCCTTCAATAAATATAGTTTATACTAATTAATATTCAATTCTAATATAAATATTTTGTATTTAAACATTTCGTAAAATCAGACAGGATAATTGGTTTCCATACTCTCTCTTTAAAATGAAGATTTTGATATGTTTTTCGCATAATTATATTTATATATAGGTTATAAAGAAATTCAATCAAAGATATGTCGTGATTTCTGCCCTGATGGAAATAATAAGATTTTAGATGATGTTATATTTCCCGACGTGTCATCGAAATATTTTTCGATGCTGATACAATCAAAATCTATTTTCCCTAAAACAATTCGAACACGACAAGCTAAAATAGGGTATGCGGAATTGTGGTTATAAAAAAGCAGGGGTAGCCAAGCATGGTCAACGGCGCAAGATTCAGAGTCTTGTCCTGCAGAGGTCCGCGAGTTCAAATCTCGTCCCCTGCATTTTTTTTATCCATTTCATTCCTTGCTATTCGACCAATATTTGTATGACAAGATTTATATGAAAGAACAGCGATATATACGCTAACCATAAAAAAAAATATTGGGAGATACTATTATGAAGAAGAACATAAGCTATATATTAAAGGCAGCTGTAGTAATTGCTATCGCCCTTGCAATGATAGTTCCTGCAACGGCAATGAGTACAAATACGAAAACAATCTCTGGGAAAAAGTCTGTAAACACCCCAAACCCAATGAATCGGGACATTATTTTCTCAGACAGCTTTGAATCCTACGAAGACTTCGTTGTTGATACATTTCTACCATGGACAACATTCGATGGAGATGGTGGCACAACGTGGGGTATGCAGGGATATACCTGGCCCAATGCATACTATGTCGGTTCATTCATGATCTTTAATCCATCAATGACGGAACCCGCACTCGATGCTACTTATCCTGCACATACCGGGGCAAAATATGCATCGTGTTGGGATACTGAAACTGCGATGGCTCCCAATGATGATTGGTTGTTCACCCCGCAGTTGAGCGCTACCACGTATGGAGAAGTAAGTCTATGGGCTCAATCATTAAATGATATGTATGGTCTTGAGGATTTCGAAATCGGTGTTTCCACGACCGATACGACCCCCTCCAGTTTCACCATTCTTCAGATAAATAACGATGTGCCGATTACCTGGACCCAGTACACCCTTGATATTTCATCATATTCTGGACAGGCTATCTATATCGGTATCCATGTTTTCTCAAACGATGTGTTTGCCTTCTTTATGGATGATTTCCAAGTCACCGGTACCGGTGGTGGCTCAGATACTATACCACCCGTGACGACATGCACATTAACAGGAACAGATGAAGTGACCGTGACCTTAAGTGCAACAGATTCCGGCTCTGGTGTGAACTATACGATGTACAAACTCGACGATGGCACATATACCACCTATACCGCACCATTTATTGTGTCTACAACTGGTGACCACACAGTGTTTTTCTACTCTGTTGATTTCGCAGGCAATGTAGAGACGGAAAAAAGCCAGACCTTCACTATTGCAACACCCATCACCATAACAATAAAAGGCGGAATGGGCGTGTCAGCAACCATTAAAAACACTGGTGCGACCGAACTGACCAACATCGACTGGACGATCACCCTTGACGGGAAACTGATTTTCGTTGGAAAATCAAAGACCGGAACTATAGCAACACTCGCAGCTGGAGCAGAAGTCACGGTGAAAGACTTCGTTGTCGGCCTGGGTAAAACTGGAATAATCGTCACCGCAGGCACCGAGACAGCAAGTGCATCAGGAACAGCGCTCTTGATCTTGGTGATCGGGGTAAAATAATCTAATCCCCTCTTTTTTTTTCTTTTTTATATCAATTGAGACATACAATCTTTTCATTATGAACATATTGTTCTATTTCTTAGGGAGATAAAAAGATTAAAACATTCTAAGAATTTTATTCAATTAAGAATACAAAAATTTTATATACTATATGGTATATAATAGAACTTGGGGAAAAAAAATGAAAAGCCAAAAATTTTTAAAAATAGCTGGTGTTTTGCTACTGTCAGTAGTAATGTTGGTATCGGCATCTACTGCGTTAGCAAATACAACAACGCTCACCACAAGCTACAAAGCAAACGGACAACCACTAGGCACTCAAAACACAAACCGAGATGTCCTCTGGGATAATGGTTTCTACACATTAAACGCCCTCTCATCCCAAAACGATTTGGTATATCCGTTCAATTCGCAAGTTGCGGATGACTTCCAGTTCGGAAGCGGGCAAACAATAACAGAAATCATCTTCTGGGGATTCTGGTGGAACGGTGCAGCACCATGGCCAGATCCTATTGATTTAAACATCATCTTCTATGCTGATGATGGATCTGGAAACATGCCTACGGGCGCTGGTACAGCTGATCCTACACCCACTGCACTTCTCGTAGACTTCCACACAGGAGTTTCAGGAGTAGACAATGGAGATGGGTCATTTACCTATGATATCGTCCTGAACACACCATTCGCTGCAGCTGCGAACACGAAATATTGGGTAGCTTGTCAGTGGGTCGGTGCTTACCCACCTCAATGGGGCTGGTGTGTGAGTGACACGCAGCAACTCCACAGCTGTATGCAAGGATTCCCCTTATTAGGGACTCCCTACTGGACCGATCCTGGCCAAGGTGACGTCGCATTCCAACTGCTCGGTGGGGCTCCAACAGATACTACGCCACCAGTGACAACCTGTGATATAACCGGGACAAACCCAGTGACCATCACCCTCACCGCAACTGATGATATGTCCGGTGTTAACTACACTAAATACAAGATCGACGATGGCGTATATGCCGTCTATACCGCCCCAGTTGTCGTCTCTGATGCTGGCGATCACACTGTGTATTTCTACTCCGTTGATTTAGCAGGTAATGTAGAAGTAGAGAAAAACGCTACGTTCACCGTAGAGGTACCCACCCTCACCATAACCATAAAAGGCGGACTGGGCGTCTCTGCGACCATTAAGAACACCGGGACAACAGATCTGACTGATATCGACTGGACGATCGCCCTTGACGGGAAACTGATTTTCGTTGGAAAATCAAAAACCGGGACCATAGCAGCCTTAGCAGCTGGAGCAGAAGCCACAGTGAAAGACTTCGTTGTCGGCTTTGGTAAAACCGGGATCGCAGTCACCGCAGGGTCTGCAACAGCAAGCGCATCAGGAACAGCGCTCTTGATCTTGGTGATCGGGGTAAAATAATCTAATCACCCCCCCTCTTCTATGATAATTCTGTCATGGAAGAGCTTCTTTCTCTTTTTTTTCTCATGACATAATTACATCGTGTTGCACTTTTTTTTACAGTATCTTTATCAATCACCTCTCATTTAATGATATTGCTGATGGTGAGGTCGTTTGACGACACTCTTCTATACGGGTACAGATCCACCCATCAAGGGGGTGGATTAGCCCACTATGGTGAGTCATTAGCTGCCCACTCTTTTTTACAGGGTACACAGCCCACGAGGAGGGAGGACAGCCGACTCTCACCATCTTATACATGCATAAGCCTCAAATTAGCAAGTTGAAACATATGGTTTCTTTGTCGTTAGCACCTTATAGATGATATCAACAAGAGTAGAAGCGACCGCTATCTTTGCGATCCCGGATTTTTTCTTCTGGTTCTTTTTCCGTCGGTAGTATCGTCCCAGTCGGGTGTTGGTTTTCCCGATGGTGTTTGCTGCTTGGACCAGTGCCCAGCGTAACAATGCTTTGCTCGTGGTCTTCGGGATTCTCCCAGGGGATGTAGTGTCACCAGATTCTTTGGAGAGGGGGATGACTCCCGCGTACCTGCGGAGTTTCCGGTTTGATAGGAATCGTTCGATCGGATGGACAAAAGCGATGACGTAGCAGGGGAGTAAGACTCCAAATCCTGTGATGCTGCGCAGAAGATTGTATTCTAATTTCCAGTACGTTTGTGTATATCCGATGATCTCCTGATCCGCCTGTTCGTTTGTTTTCTCCAGATAGACATAGTGATTGTATTCGTAGCGGAGTTCCATAC
>DQIQ01000069.1 GCA_003942085.1 Thermoplasmata archaeon
GTCGATCTCACCGCCGCTTGCAAGCTTGACCTGTTCAAGCGACGGCCGGATACCGGAGAATTTGAGCTCTATCGTTTTTTCTTCTGCCATTTTGCTGAGCTGTTGAAGTTCGTTCAAACCCGAAAACCCTATTTCACGCCCATTGTTTGCCTGGGCTTCCAGTTCTGCAATAACTGCTTCGGGAACGATTATTGTTGCACCCTTGTATTCACCGGCTTTAATCATTGAGGTTATGCGCCCGTCGATTAGGACGCTTGTATCTGGAACCAATATCATAAAATTATTCCTCTCGTATCGTGTGCTATGGTATGTTCTTTTTATGCTATACTATTCTCTTTGAATGTGTCAAAGGAGTCATACGAGCGCTCGTACGCTCCAGCACCAGTAAGAGCATTGTTGCGAGCTGCTCCTGCCGGTTATCCTGTTCAACGACCGTAAAGATCGTTGATACGATAGATATTACCCCGCAGGGTTAATAAGGGGTTCGAAGAGTAAGGGGAAGAGTATTGATGAAGGTATCCTCTATCAATATTCCCGATAAAAAATTCCCAAAAACAAAATGTTTACCGAGTGGAACTTCGGCTCAAAAGGTAATGGTTACTTACCGGCGGGTCGCACTATCCAGGCCCTGCATTTTTCTCCCGCAGATCGGGCATTGGTACACTGCATTTCCGCGACCATCCGCCCATACCCTGGTCATCGTTGCCATATCATGATTGTTATCACAGGTTGGTATTTGGAATTCAGCCATATTCTCGTTTCCTACCTGAAAATTAATTGTATTGATAATGATTTTATTGTTTTGGAACCTGATACCGGTTGTTCCTGCCATCCCTTGTTCCTTTTTTTAATTTCCTGATCCTGTGCGATGATCCTTTCTCTGTGCACACTGTTCAGATTACGGGCAAGCAAACTCCAGAGAGTGAGTTGAACCGGTTTTTAAGAATGAACAACATGAATATCCACAGAATCTGGTAAAAGATAATCGAATTTTTTCACGTTCTTCTTTTTTGTCGTATGAATGCAATTACAGCGACGGGGATCAGGGACAAAATCCATGGGAAGCCGGATTTTTGTGTTGTTGCCGGACTTGGGGGCATTACTGTTTGTTCGGTTCCTGACGGGAATGTAACCATGAGCGTGTGGGTTGTTGACGGTATAAGTGTTTTATTTGGTGATATGGTAGACGGGATTATCGTTGTTCCGGACGTTCCTGTTGGGGTAGGCTGGCTAAATTGAGATCCGGAAAAACCATACACATTGGTCCCGTCAACTGCGACAATACGGGAACCATCCCCGCTTATCCCTACTGAACGGGATTTTAACATTCCGATTGCCTGAAACGTCCCGAGTAGTTTCCCCTTCCGGTCAAAAACGTACAGGTTTTTGTCCATACTTCCGGCAACGATTACCGACCCATTATCTGAAACCCCGACACTTGTTACCCAGTTACCGGCTTGTGCTGTCCAGAGAACGTTACTGTTACTATCAAGAACAGTTATGGTATTATCATCCTGACCGGCTACAATAATCGAACCATCACGGGAAAATGCGAGGGAAAGGACACTTCCTCCCTGGATGTGCTTTTCCCATATCCTCTTACCACTCCCGTGGTGGAACCATATCCAGTTACCACTGGCAGTAACGATATGAGTCCCATCTGCAGACATTTCAACAAGATCAGGACTTACCTCATCATCAGTCCAGAAAGGTACGTAACTCAGGTTGAAACTGCGGAGTGTATTTCCGGTTGTGACCACAATCTGGTCCTTTGCCGGAGATATCCTGAGGTGCTTAATCCTGCTTGTGGTATTCGATCCAAGACCTGCACCCGAATTATACCAGGATTTTACATCAGTTCCGCTACCGGCAGCGATAATCAGGCCATCGGGTGTTATTGATATATCCGCTACGGCTCCTGAAAATGTCTGGTCCCATAAACTCGCACCGTTTGAATCAAACAATCTTACAAATGTTCCCCGGGATGTGAGGATATATTTTCCATCACGGTCAATTTCAACCAGTTCACCATCCCAACCGGCCCACAATTTCTTTCCGTCACGTGAGATTCCAACCAACTGGTCTCCACCAGCGACGATCAGAGATCCCTCTGCTGATATGCTGACAGTCCTCAGCTCGAGACCCGGCGATGTATTTACAATCCATAACGGTTCGACAGCCTGTGCAACTGTAATGGAAATAAAGGTCAGAAGTAAAATGCCCAAAATTAAGGAAAATGCACTGGATTTCAAAATTGTTCAACGATATATTGTCACCGGAACTAAAAGATAAACATTTCTCCCTTTTAACAATTTCAAAAAATGCAAAAGAATCAACTACCCATACCTTTCAAATATGTTGGTATTCTTCTCTTCCATGATGAGCATAGTCCCGGTTAACGGCCATTACAGGAATTACTCGTATGAATGTGATAGTTGATCGATCGGCATGCGTGAGCTGCGGTGCCTGCTGGAATACCTGCCCTGAATTATTTGACCAGAACCCGTGTGATCAATTCTCACAGGTTGTAGAGCAGTACCGTTTCAGTTGCGACCGTGCAGAGGGAATAGTGCCGGATGATCTTCTTTCCTGTGCTTGTGAAGCAGCAAATCTCTGTCCTGTGCACATCATTCAGCTGGTATGATATATTTCTGGATTTTGCACCACAGTATCCTGCTTATAACAAAAAAGGAAAAAAAATCCAAAAAGAAAAAAGAAAAAAAATTATCAGTTTCCTTTCTTCCCGTAGACTTTTTCCGGGTCAAACATCTTTTTTCCCACCACATCGCCATCAAGTGTCCGGTAAAAACATGATAAGTAACCGGTGTGGCATGCAGCACCCGTCTGCTCCACCAGATAAATCAGGCAGTCCTCATCGCAGTCAGTGAAAATGTTCAGGACTTTCTGGAAGTGTCCGCTCTCTTCTCCTTTCTTCCAGAGTTTTTTTCTGCTGCGGCTGTAGTAATGGGCAAATCCCGTCTCTCTGGTAAGACGGACAGCCTCATCATTTGCATATGCCATCATCAGTACTTCACGGCTTTTTGCATCCTGTACAATAACCGGAATCAGCCCGTCTGCAAATTTTAAATTGAGCATGTTAAATTCCTCCTGCAATAACTTTCATGAGTGCAAAGAGCAGGTCACCAAATACCAAAGCCGTTACCAGACCGGCGGTAATCGGGATAATAAATGGTACTGCATACGATATCCATACCGTGCCAGCACTCCTGTACATCGCCAGTTCCTTCTGGTATTTTTCGGGATGTTCCCGCAAATCCTTTGTATACACCCTGCCTTCATTGGCATACATACGCCTGACAGAATCCCAGAATCCAATAAACCGCCGGTTGATTGTTCCTTTCCGTTCTTCGATATCCTCCATCACAAAACCCCATTCATCGCGAATTCTTTCACCACTGACGGGAAAACCAAAGAACATGTACATCAGGGGGGCACGATTTCCCCGGAGACAATTCATGAAAAAAATGCCGATCGGGGCAACAAGATTCAGCAGCAGGGCATTAATCAGAACAGAAAATGACAGTAACCCCAGAGGAGGCATACCAAAGAGTGGTGTGAACGGGAACGTGGGAATACAGAATGAAATAAAAATGAGTGCCCATGCATCTGCACCACCAAAAAGATGCATTCGTGCAAAGAGGTAAAAAATACCGCAAAAAACCGATAGGAGGAATATTACGAGAGCCGGAGATCCCCACCCTCCTGGACTGAAATACATAATCAATGACGTAATTGAAAAAATTACGATGATCAGGACAAAATACCAGCGGTTAATAAAATCCGATATATCAGCCTTCTTTTTCCGCTGCTTAGAAGACGTGTTCTCATTAGGTTCACCTTTGTATTCCTTATAAGTGACATAGGACAAAACCCCGGCATACATTCCGTACCAGGGAACAAGCTGGATGTTAACTGATGGTGCCAAAACAAACCACGAGAGAGCCGGAAGAACCAGGACCAGCGCGAAATAGTAAAATACCGATGAGTTTTGATAATACCATGTCAGGCCCGGGGAATCTGTTCTTCCGCGACTATCGAGATAATCGGCATACAAAAAACACACGACAATGGAAAGATACCCGGTTACAAGGCTTAGATTGGCTGTTGTCTGCCACAGGAGGTATTCAACACAGATAATTCCGACACCCATCATCGGCAGCCAATACACGAACGGGACCCGGCGATCCCTTATATCAAGATATGAGGCATAGGTCAACGTGACAAGGACTGCAACGGCCGATATTACCAGAGGATAAAGAATTTCCATAAATCTGATATACCATTTTTTTTCAGAGCACTTATGTATAGTGATAAACTATCTTTACACAGAACAAAAAAAGTGATTCCGCAAATGTAAAATATAGCTGTTGCGAATAACTCCATAAATGTATTTTTGGAAAATGGATCAGGCAATCCAATCCCAATGTGTAATACCTTACGAGATGAGTTTTGATGAAAATCGATGATCTGATAAAAAATATTCACAAGGGCTCAAAACATCTGGGAACCTTTACACTCCATGAACTGTTCCAGTTTGCCTCATCACGGAGTTATAATGGGATTGCCGTGGCAAAAGAAGAAGATCGTGAATACTATGTCGCATTCCTGGCCGGTGAACTGGAAGGCGCAATTTACATGGATAAAAACGGAACGGTATATGGTGACGCTGCGGGAAAGATGATATCCGGGCACGAAAAATTTGATTTCTATGAAATAACACCCGATATTGTTGAGACTCTTGTAATGCGGTGCCGTGTTTATGAAAAGTCGCATTTAAAAAGGAGTGTCCCGAACGTAATTCACGATTTACTGGAAAATATTTTCAAGGGTTCTAAGTACGTGGGAATTTTCATGCTGCATGAGCTTTTCCAGTACACCTCATTAAGGAGAACCAACGGAATAGCAGTGGCAAAAGAGGGCAACCACGAAAATTATCTTGCATTTATCGATGGTGAAGCAGAAGGAGCTATCTATATTGATGAGAACGGGTCCCTGTACAGTGACAAGGCAGTGATGATGATAAAAGGTCATGAAAAATTCGAGTTATATGATGTAAAACCCGATGTTGTCGATGCGGTTGTCATGGGTTCACGAATTTTTGAAAAGACACACCTCAGAAAAAGTGCACCATCAGTAATTCAGGAAATTGGCAAAAAATATGAAGGTATAGGGGTACTCAAACTCACCATCCTGAAAGATAATATCCCTCAAAATGGAGTCAGTGTATCTATCCGAAGCCAGGGTAAGATCCTGGGTTCTGACATTACAACAGATGAAGGAGATGTCAGTTTCAAACTCATGCATGGGAAATATGAATGTATTATCAAGGACCGTGCCCAGACGCTCACCACATTTTTTATAAAATTTGATGACTCAACTTCAAAAATCACGTTGGATCTTAACGTGAAAACTCTCCTCGAAATTTAAGGATATCCTCAACTGTCTTTTTTATCGTTGTAAGCGGAATCTGCGTCTCTATATAGAGTCGAAATCCTTTAATCGGATAAGTGCTGAGCTTTCCTCCATGAAGATCGGACGTGAAGACTTCGAAGCATTCATGAAGGGAGAGAAAAATATCACGCCCTATATTGAAATTGATCCTGAGGCTGGTTCGTACTCAGTATTTGGTGTAAAAACAGCAAGTAACCCCAACTATCTCATAAAAGCGATCTTCGAAATGTATGAGGCAAATCTTGGAAAAAAACTTGCCGTAGAGGCCGTCTGTAACCTTTTTCACTCGGTTGGAATGGGATCTGTCGGGCTCAATAATTTTTTAAAAAAGTCCGGCATGGATCTTAAACCGGCCGAATTTCTTATGCTTGTATTCAAGCTCCAGCACCAGCAGGGTTGGGGTGCCCCGTTTGAACTTGTTGAATCCGGCGATAAAAGAATTGTCCTTCGTACAAAGCACACCTTCGAATCTGAAGTATTACATGACTGGAAGATGCCTGTCTGCGGAATCCATCGGGGTTGGATTGAAGGTGTCCTGATTGCAGTTACGGGTAAAAACTGGTTCTGCATCGAAAAAATGTGCCATGCTCAAGGTGATGACTGCTGTGAATTTGTTGCCGACCAGAGAGAGTCCAGCTGGAAGTGGAAGGCAGAGGCAATCGTCAGGGGCGATTCTGCCATCACCGAATATATCGATCATAAACCATTGGCCGGTACAATCCGGTTGATTGATGACCCTGTTGTAATGGTGCCTCGTTTTATATTTACTTCAATGGCGAACTCATTAAAAAAGACCATGGGCGAGTTGCCTGCTGGCGGAGTTAATTATCGTGCCTACATGGACATGGGTAAGGAAAATGTCGAGCATTACAAGAAAATGGGTATAACAAAGCCAAATATCCTCTCTGATATGGCATTTGCTTTCTACTCCCAGATGGGCTGGTTCAGGATCATAAAGATGGAATGGGATGAAGAAAAAAAAGAAAAAACCATCACCCTCGAACATACTGCAGAGTCAGAATCATTTGGGAATACGGGTAAAAATGTGTGCTATTGTACTGCCGGTCTCCTGGCCGGTATTGTAGAAGGAGCCTTCGGTATAAAAGTGCAGGGCCGGGAAATCAAGTGTCGGTCAAAGGGTGACGAACACTGCGTCTTTACCATAACCAACAAACCAGCATAATTTTTTTTAACTTTTCTCATATCTCCTGGCTCTGGGGAAATAATTGAAAAATTGTTCTGACGCTTTTTTCATGCTGAAGTAATTGTCATATTCCTCACCGTGGGGGCATGCTGAAAAAACTGCGATAGCTCCTCAGAGATGGGTGACGAGAATTCCATTTAAAGATGGGAGAGATTGAGAGGGGGGCACTCGTCCAGGCCTAAAGACCGCGATAATCTTGAAATTGCAAATAAAAAAGGGGGATTTGATTAATTCCAGGATATTTCTATGACTTCTTGGTAAAGAGGGCTTTTGTGAATCTTTCAATGAACCCTTCTTTTGCTGCACCCTCACCGTTATCTTTATAGACAACACCGATAAGGTCAGAAGCAATACGGCGTATCGCTTTTGAAGCAGGGGATGTCGGAAATTTGATTACCAGAGGAGTTCTTGCAGAAGCTGCCCGGCGTACATTGGGGTCTTCGGGAATAATACCAATAACTTTTACACCAAGTACTTTCTCCATCTTTTTTATCATCGTTTCATGATCGGCCTGATCGACACGGTTGATAATTGAACCAAGAACATGCCCTCCAACAAGTTCTGTCAGTATCCTTGTTTTGAGGGCGTCAACGATGGATGATAGTTCGGGGTTTACAACCAGGATCACCTCATCGGCAACAGCAAGGGGAACGATCCCATCTTTGCTGATCCCTGCCGGGGCGTCTATCAATAAATAATCGCAACGCTTGACAATTTCTGACATAACATCGCGTATCTTTTCCGGATCTGCCTGCTGGAATCCCTGGAGAGAGATACCCGCAGGAATAACCTTTAAACCTGCAGGACATTCGTAAATTGCATCATTGATATTGCCCTTTCCAGCAAGAATTTCATGAAGGGTAACCGGTGCGTCCTGCAGGCCAAGAAGAAGGCCTACATTTGCCATACCAATATCTGCATCCATCAGGAATGTCTCTTTACCGAGTTGGGCAAGCATGGTTCCGAGATTAACTGAAACTGTTGTTTTTCCAGTACCACCTTTTCCGGAAGCAATTGTGTAAACCTTAACCATGAAACACCCTGTTGTGTGATTATTTCTATTTGATTTATATAAGATTACCCAATTTTTTCTCCCACTCTAATTTTATTCCCTAAAGAAAATTGTATATTATTAATTACATCCCGTAATTTATACATCTCGTGATTTATTTATCTCCACTATCATTTTCATTTTTCCCCTCACAGATACGCCATTGGGAAGAACTCTCGCGCTACTCTTTAAGGTGCTCAAGATTAAGCTGTTTAATAATATCTTTGCATTCGATACGGATTTTATTGGTGATGGTTTCCAGGTCCATTGTTTCAAAAGGATCGGTATCCAGGTCAAAGTTGCTGACTGACTCGAGACCCATTGCTTCAAAAGTTTCGATATCTTTGTCAAAATCTTGGGAATTTATCTCCGCTAATGAGGATTTCTCCTCTTGAGAAATCTCCTTTTTTTCCTCACTTTGAGAATACCCTTTTAAATGTGGCGAGACAGGAACAGAATGTTTAGGGGGAGTTTTGGCAGGATGGATGTGACCGCCCTTTTTTGAAGGTTCTTTTGTATAGTGGCCCTCAGCTGTGACTGGCCGACTTGCAGTAGTGCTCTCAGAAATAGAAGGGATCATGTTATTTTTTACTGCTGCATCCTCTTCTTGTTTTATAAGATGCACCGGGGGCTTCTTTATGCTTTGAGGCTGGGTTGAAGATATAGGTTGAGGATTTTCTGGTTTTCCGACATATAAGATCCGGTAGGATTTGTTGAATTCGAGTGATAGTTCGATCTGTGCTGCATCAAGTGTTGATAATGCAACATCCACTGTTTCTTCAACGATTTTCAGTAATTCATCCCATGCACCATCTCCAATGAAATTCTTGTACTCTGCAAGGATACGTTTACCGGATTTAAAAACGACAATTCCGTTCTCTCTCCCAAAAGAAATAGTACATATTCCACTGAATCGAGTCTGCTGGAGCTCTTCAAAAAGCCCTCCAAACTTCGTTTTCTTTTTTATTTCACGGAATGTACCCCTCGGGAGTTGCATTATGTTCTATTGTAATGATTTCATACTATATACTTTCCTTTAAACACGGTCTTTTGTCATTCCTATAGATGAAAAATTTTAATGTTTTATCCCCTTTCAGGAAACATCAGTCTTTGCGATAAGTCATGGCTATATAAAAACTGATGAATAGTTGGTGTCTGTTTTATCCTCAAAAAATTCATTTTCCCCATGGAAAAAGACCAACCTTTTAATAGGAAAAAAACAAGAGAGAATCAATTATACGGGGAGTTAGGAAATGTTGAAGCCATTATTGGAGGAATTTTTAAAACTGGAAGGGGTATCAGCTGCGGTTGTAGTGGGAAGGGATGGTTTTGTTATAGAAAGTGCCGTTTCCGGCAAAGTTGATATCGAAGCGCTTGGTGCCATGGCTTCAACCGGTCTTGGGACATCAGAAGCGATGGGAAATACTCTTGGAAAAGGCGAACTTTCCCAGATGCTTGTCGAGCTGGAAAAAGGCCCAATTATCCTGTCACCCCTTTCTGCAGATGAACTGATCGCCATTGTTGCAGATACGACGGCAAACATCGGAAGGATCAGGTACGAATTAAAGAAGAATAAGGACCGGCTCATTGCCGCCCTCTGATCTCAACCACTCAATTTTATGAAATTACCCGCAGGAACAATCGTTGATACGATAACCAATCCTCAAAAAGAGGAATTACTCCCGTACCTGGAAACGTTCCAGGGATTAGTCGAGATCGAAACTGAATATGGTCATGGATTTATCCTTAACAAGAACGGGAATCTGGCTGGAGCGTATTTTAAAAAAAATAATTATGGGATCTTTCGAGGTAAACCAGCACTATTGCACATGGCAATAGAAACCACAGGAACCGCAGATTCGCCCAAAGTATTTAAAGTTCGAAAATATACCGCAGAAGAATTTTCACGTGCCGTCCAGAATTCCCAAAAAGAAGGTGTGCTTATTGATGAAGTATCTTACAGTACAACTGTGTCAGATGAGGACATAAAGAATCATCCGAGCTCAAAACCTCCGGAATATCTCAATCAGACGACCTTAGAAAAGATAAAAAACCTAACCGGAGTTATCGCAGTCTCAACCTTTTTTGATGGGTTTCCTATCCAGTGTATTGGTGATGCAGATTTTGAGCACACGGCAGCTTCCGCTGAAGATCTCATGAGACAGGCAACCAAAATTACCAGGGATCTGAAAATCGGTTCCCTTGATCAGATAATCCTCGAAACCGATGATAATAAATTCATTATTGCCCCGTGCAGGGATCTTCATTTGTGTGTTTTTACGACCGCAGATGCGCATCTGGGACTTATACGGGTTATTTTAAAGAGTATACAGTCGGAAATTTCCTTGGAAAACAGTGATTAATCGATATTGTAAACCATTATTCAGATAAATAAATTGCAAATGTCAAAAATATCCTTTGAAAAAATCAAAGAGTTAATATAGTTAAAAAGTCAAAAGTAAAAAATTAGATAAAATAAAAAATCATTTAATATAAACTAAGACCCAGATCTAGGTCAAAGCGGGTGATGTCTGGATTGAGAAAAAAAGATGATGATTCCTTAGATGATGTAAACTCTCTCATCGATATGATTAAAGGATCAAAAAAGAGTGAGGGGACTAAAAAATCTGAAGAGACCGGAGATAAACCGCAAACTTCCTCCCCGTCAAAACCTGCACAAGATCCTCTTACTACCCAGGATATTGTGTTCTCTGATGCCGGTGACATGACTGCAAAATCTCCTGACCAGGGTACGCATCCTGCTGGTGCAAGTAAGGAAATTACTGGTAAAGACGTACGGGAATCGCTTGGCAAACTCCTCGCCAATGATGACTCAAACCAGGCATCCTCCAAGCAAAAAGAAAAAACCGAAAAGAAGGAGGATATTGAGATTATCAATGAAGATCCCAAGGCAGCAGTGCGTCCAAAACTGGTAAAGACTGCAACCCCGTCATCTTCAGTAGAAACCGAAGCTGTGACTGATGCTGATAAAGGGATTGTCAATGTTGACCAGATCTCTGAAATTTCTGGTTTGATTTTACCAAAAGGAGTCTCTTTTAAGATCGATGAACTCCAACTGCATGGACGCATCAGTTCGTTTGAAGGAACAGGTACCCTGCCCCCGGATTTTGATGAGATATGGAAGAAAAATTTCTCAACTGCCGGTTTCAAGGATCTTGATATCGGCGCAGATATCGAGATTGATAAATTAAAAGCCAAGCCTGCACCGAAAAAATTCGGATTGGGATCACTATTTAAAGCAATCCATGCCACTGTCGAGGAATATGATCCCAGGAAACATGGTTCACTCGTCGACGTCACCTTCAAACCTCAACCGGGAATTGAAGAGATTGAGATCTACCCGGTCAACCCACCATACGCATATATCCGGATCGTTTATGATCACGCAACCCATGAATATACATATGTTGTACTCGAACCTAATCTGACCGATCCTGAAAAAGAGCTGTTAAAGGAGCTAAAGGAACGCCTGTTTGAAACGCTCGATATAAATACAAAAGATATCTCCAAGGAAGAAGCTGCAATAAGGCTGCGTGCTGCAGCGACCGATATTATTCTTGACTTCGGTATCAAGTTAACGCCCTTTCAGCGGGAGACTATCCTCTATAATATGCACAAGGATTTCCTTGGCGACGGTTTGATAGATTCAGTCATGCATGACAAATACATTGAGGATATTTCCTGTGATGGGGTCAATACATCGCTCTTTGTGTATCACGCCAATTATGAGTCGATGAAGACCACGCTCTCATATACAAATGCGGAGGACCTGGATTCTTTTGTAACAAAACTTGCCCAGCGTTCTGGTAAATATATATCGATAGCTCAGCCCATCCTCGATTCAACCATGCAGGATGGATCACGTATCCAGATGACGCTTGGCCAGGAAGTCACTGCCCACGGTTCAACATTCACGATCCGTAAATTCAAGGATGAACCAATTACCCCCACAGACCTTATTGAATGGCGAACCTTCGCCCCGCTTTCCATTGCCTACATCTGGCTTTGTGTTGAGAACGGGAAATCAGCAATTTTTGCCGGTGGAACAGCATCCGGTAAGACCACCTCGTTAAATGCAGTCTCTCTTTTCATCCCCCCGCTATCAAAGATTGTTTCTCTTGAAGATACGAGGGAATTGAAACTCCCCCACCCGAACTGGATCCCGAGTGTTACCCGCGACTCATTTGATACCTCGGGGAGAGGTGAGATTAACATGTATGAACTCCTGAGGGCTGCAATGCGACAGCGCCCGGAGTATATCCTCGTGGGAGAAGTCCGTGGCAAAGAATGCCAGACTCTTTTCCAGGCAATGAGCACCGGTCACACAACCTACTCTACCATCCACGCGGATTCCGTTGCCAGTGTAGTTCACCGTATTGAGAACCCCCCCATGGATGTACCGCGGAACATGCTTTCTGCTCTGGATTTT
>DQIQ01000070.1 GCA_003942085.1 Thermoplasmata archaeon
AGAAGTGGTTGATTTTCCAATACCACCCTTTCCGTACAGGGCTATCTGTTTCATCACCGTACAATGGGCCGGCAATTTATATTAGATCTCCTGATGTTAAGAAAAGTAAAGTTGTGTTGCACCACACTCTCTCCTCATGGGCAACTTTCCTTGTCGGGAGAGTAAAAAATTTAGTCCGGTCCCCGGAATAGAGCGATAAAGAGCATCACCACCGGAATTACTTCCAGTCGCCCCAGCCACATCACCCCGATAAAGATCCATTTTGAGATTATCGGCATATCCGGCGACACGTACCCGGTACTGGTACCGCATGTAGAAAATGCAGATACAACCTCAAAGACAATATCGGTGATGGAGTAGGTTGTAATATGAAATTGTAATACCGCAAGCGTTGCAATAAAAATTGTAACCACCGAAAGGATGATGATGAGCATATTCTTTGAAGCCTCAAGTTCTGCAGTTGCCCGGGGGATGACCCTTCCTTCAATCTTAAATGGCTGGAGGACTTTCCCGCTGACAAAGAGCCTGCGGAACCACCAGAGAAGAGCTCGTAAGGCAAGTGCTACCCGGTTGAGTTTGATACCGCCGGCAGTACTACCTGAAGCACCCCCGATAAAGGTAAGCAGGGTAAGGAACAACAAGGTAACACTCGCCCATGAATGAAGGTTTGCATTCTGGAAACCGGTAGTTGTAAGTGTCGATACGGTCAAGAAGACTCCCTGGTTGAATGCCGGAAGGATTTCAAGGTTCCCAAAAAAAATCAGGTCATAGGTCAGTACTGCAATCCCGATCCCGGTGAAAAGGAAGAACAATTTTACCTGTTCATCCCCAAAAAAAGTCCATCGCCTGTTTTGGACAATGTTGTAATAGAGTTTGAACGGCAGGGCACCGGCGATCATAATAGGGATCAGGATTATCTGGAGCAGGGTATTGTCATAATAAAGAATTCCCCCTTCATGCAGGGTAAACCCGCCACTGGAAATTGCCGAAAGCGCAAGATTGACCGATTCCCATAATGAGAGCCCGGTGAACAGGATAAGACTGATCGCAAAAAAAGTAAGCATCCCATAAATCTTCCAGATCGCCCGTACAGTAGCTATTACGCTGGGCATCAGCGGTTCATCGCGGCCCTCAGTTCTGAAGAGCCTTGAACTGAAAAGACCGGTACTGCTTGCGAGTGCGATCATGAATGCAATTATTCCAATGCCACTAATCCACTGCATATAAGTTCGCCAGAAAAGCAGGGTATGGGAAGTGGTGTCTAGCGAAGGGATCATAGAAAATGCGGTACCAGTCCATCCTGCCATCCCTTCAAAGAAAGCATCGGTAAAACCCATATGCAAGCCGAGAATAAACGGGATCCCGCTCACCATTGCACAGGTAAGCCAGAAAAGGGCTACTGAACACATAGCCATAGACAGCCTCACTCCACGGTTGGTCCGGGGAAGGATTCGTAACACCGTACCCAGAAGAAAGAACGTTACCGGGACAGCTGCCATGGGTATAAGCATGTCCCATTCAGAAAAGAGGATGGCAACAATCAGGGGAACGGCGGTAAATGGCGCGATGAAGGTGAACATATCCCCGACATCAGCAATAATCGTGGAGAGATGCGAAAGCCGTTGCATCACTATTGGGTTACCGCTTGTTCTCTATTAGTGTTTGCCAAAAAAATCAGAGATTTTTGGATTTTTTTTCAATTTATTAAGGTTTGTTCGTCCAGAGCCCATGTACGTTACAGTATGCCCGCACCTTGGCATTTGTATCAGCACTACAGAACTCTGCTTCAGGTTTTTCCCCGGGTTTAAAACCCCTGACATATACATTTTCCCCGGCCCTGACCTCAACCCACTCCAGGTAATGCTTCTCTTCCATCGGGTGAGGAATGGACCCAATCCTGACAAGAATCCCTGCAGGGATTTTTTCAATGACCGGAACGTGTTTCTCTTTACCCTGATCTGCAGTCTTTTCCTGCTGAAGCACCATCGGTTTCCCGCAACAGACCAGGACTCCACCGGAAGCATGTACTACTTTGGTGATGTTTCCGCATACTTCACATTTGTACACTTCAAACAGTTTTGTCAAAATTTTTCCTCCTGTTTAGATGATTTTACTATCACTGTGTTTCTTTAAAATATCATCTGCCATCCGCTCGAGTGACCGCAGGGTGGTTTCGTCCGGCAGACCCTTGACCATGACAGGTTCAATGATCTCTACCTTGACGTGATCAAGCATTTTTACAATCGTTTCAACAGATTTGCCTCCCCAGCCATACGACCCGATCACCGATGCAAACCGGATTTTTGGTTTAAGCAGATTTGCAAGATAGGTAGCATATACGACCTGTGGGTGGGGGCCAAAAAGCACAGTGGGTGTTGCTATAACCACGGTTGCCGGATCAACGAGTGCCATTGCCAGCTCGCCGATATCCGTGCGGGTCAGATTGAAAGGTTTGACACGAATCCCCCGTGTAATAAGCGCATCCGTGAGGTGTTCAACCATTTTCTGGGTGCTGCCATGCATCGAAACGTACACGATAACAACCTCATTTTTCACGGTATCTGATACCCAGTCTTCATAGGAATCAAGTATAAACTGAGGGCGAGGGTATAATGGCCCATGACTCGTAGCAATCAGTTCAAGAGGAAGGGTTTTTATCATGGTCACATACCCTTTGATGCTGTTGCGGAATGGCATCATAATCTCGGCATAATACCTCTTGGCTGAGTGATATATCTCTGCCTCGTCGGTCACATAGAGATCGCTTGTGGCTGTATGCGACCCGAAAAGATCACAGGAAAAGAGGATTTTGTCCTCACGCAGGTAGGTTAACTGGGTCTCCGGCCAATGTGTCCACGGGGTCATGAAAAATTCAAGCGTGCGATCCCCTAATGAGAGGGTATCTTTGTCCCTTATAACCCGGAAGCGGTTTGCTGGTATGTGGAGCAGTGCGATTAGCAAGTCTTTGCACTTTTCATTTGTCACTACTTCGGCATCCGGGAAAAATTCAAGAATCATCGGGAGAGACCCAGAATGGTCCTGTTCAGCATGGTTGACGATAACATAGTCGATGCGGTCAATATTAAGTTTGACAAGATTTGAGATCAGTTCAAACTCTTTTGTGGGGTCGACCGTGTCAATCAGTGCAGTTTTTTCGCTGCCGCGAATTAAGAACGAATTATAACTTGTACCATTCGGAAGCGGGATAAGCTCATCAAAAAGTCGCCTGTCAAAATCAATCGCTCCGACATGGTATATCCCATGAATAATTTCTCGTGAAACCATAATAACCAGCAATCACTCCTTCCTGAAATTTTTCTTTGATGCACCGCAGATTGGACACTGCCAGGTTTCTAAAAGATCGGCAAATTCTCTCCCGGGGGGTATGTTCTGTAGCGGTTCACCCTTTTCCGGGTCAAACACGTGCCCACAGACAGCACAGGTATATTTTTCAAACAAATCAGAAAACCTCCGAATTTTTTTTTAAACCAATACAAAATAACGTGGAGAGGTGAATTAATAATTTCGATACCCTGCCTTTCTTATTGAGAGATAATGCAGGTTATTGATTTACCGAGGCATTTGAGGGACGTCCAGATTATACCTTGTAATAAAGAACCTGAATGATTGATTTTTCTTTTCTGCAGTATCGATTGAGAAGTACTTGAGGAGTTCAAACATAAAATCTATCCGTGAATCAAACTTTGGGGGGATGAGATTATTGAAATCCTCTTTAGTGAGCTCATTGGTGAAGGATAGATCGGGCACTGAAAGGGATTGTGCAGATTCACCTGACAGGCCGGCGTAATACCAGCTTTCGATCTCTTTGATAACGACAATAATATTGCTGCCATCGATGTGATTGAAATGAGAGTAAAGGATCTGCTTTTTATCACGAACGGATCGTTCTGTGTCGATATCTGCAACGAAAATATAATCGTTTTTCATGAGCCGGATGCTTTTTAAAAAACTACTCACTTTTGAGCGTTTGATGCTTGCATAGGGGATAATTTCAACGGCATCATATCGGCCAATCAACAGGGGTTTAATGATTCGCCCGAAAAAGCGGACATCATCTTCACCCTCAACAAGTATGAACATACGGGTTTTCATACTTACATACTCAGCAGGTTCTGGACGTAGAGTTCTTCAATCCCGATCTCATTTTCCAGAAATGTCCGCACTTCTTCTTTATCAGCAGGGCGGGATAGGACCGAGAATCCTTCAGAATCCCTTGATATGAGAAGCAGATGTTCCAATGACGCATGTTTCACTACTTCAGTGGTATGGGTAGTGATCATGACCTGCTTTTTTTTCGATGACTCTTTCATCATGGAAATTACCCTTGCAACCAAAAAGGGGTGAATGTGACTGACGGGTTCTTCGATGATGATAAAAGGTTTATCTTCAAAATAGAGCGCGACGATGAGCGCAAATATCATCATTGTCCCATCAGAGAAAGATGGTGACGGGAGGTCGTGATTCTTGGTATATTTTTCGCGAAGCGTGAGGACAAGTGAAATGTCCATAAACTTCTCAACAGAGAAATCCTCAATAAAGGGAAGGACATCTTTTAACAGGTTTGAAAATTTCCGCTTTTTTTCCGGGTCACTGATAATATTTTTCAGGACCAGCGCAAGGTTTCCTGCATCTTCTTCAAGTTCCCTTTTTCCCGTTATCGCTACTCCTTTTTTCGTAAGTTTAGGATCGATATCATAGACTGCAATGCGATCAAAGAATTTTTCGCCAAGGATCAAAGGAAAGGCATACGGTGTTTCGAGAAGAAGTGTTTTTTTTGGGAGATGCTTGCCCCGGAAACAAATAGGGATGACATCCTTTTCAGAAACTGGGCAAGATTCCGGCAGATCAATAGCATAGGTTATTTTACCTCCCTCGCTGGTCACCCGTATCTCGGCACGTCCGATACTCTGTTTATCGATACTGTGCTCGTTTTCACATTTGCATGACAATATCTCGCAACCGAGAATGATCCTGTCTTTTGTAATGGAAAATTCATCACCCCTTTTGGAAAACCGGAGAGCAAATTCATAGGATGAAAGGAACGGTTGGATGGCAAGAAAGGAGGATCCTGTCTCCTGTAGTTCTAGTATATCCAGAGTTTGATCAGGCTGAAAAACAACCTTAATCTTCAGGTCGTGTAAGGTCCCGATTTTTGTATTCTGGAGATATTCTGATCCTCCCTGCATCGCGATCGCATTGACTACCCCGAATTTGGCGATGTCCCGCAGGAATTTGAAAATACTGATAAAATTTGATTTTCCTGCGGCATTGGAACCGATCACCACATGGAACCGGGATATATCAAGATCAATCCGGGAAAAACTCTTGAAATTTTCTACGTAAATATGCTGAATTGGCATACAGACTCCGCATGTCATCGTTACCTTTCAACAAAAAGAAGATATTGATCGATCAAAAAAGAGATAAAAGATTTTTCCTTTCCTATAAAGAAATCCCAAAATATATAGGATTCATAAGAAGGATCTCGTAATTGAGATACGCTGCAAAAGATATCCAGCAAAAATACGGGACAAGTATCACTGAAGCCGGGATTGAGAACCGGAATATCTGGACGATCGCACAGAGCAGCACGGCCCAGAGCATTATGATTATCAAGAAGCTGAAGAACGTTGAATGAAGACCAAAAAAGAGATAGGACCATGCAACATTCAAGACAAGCTGGAAAATAAAAAGGATCATCCCTAATTTTGCATCCTGGCTCTTTAATCCGGTCTCTAGGATCCAGTAAAGCGAGATGCCCATGCAAATAAACAGTACTGTCCATACTGGCCCAAAAACCCATGAGGGTGGGGTGAGATCCGGTTTTTGCAGGCTTTCGTACCAGGTCGGAATTTCAGGAGTAGTGTAATAAGCCCCGATATATCCCGCAAGCAGGCATATACCGAGTGCAATAACAAATAAGAATATCTTTCTCCCGGCCATTTTCCTCTTTGATAGTATTTGAAGAAACGACATATTAAATTAATTGATAAAATAATGCAATTAAAAATGCAAAAACGACTTTATGAATGAGTAGAGAACCTCATTTTCCTTTCCGGTAAAAACGCAGTGAGTCCAGCCACGAAAAAACACCACCGCCCGGTAACCGGTTTTCCGGAAATATTCCCTCGCCTACGGATTTTACATCATCTACGGAATAAAAGGCATTCGGGTGGAACTGTTTAATGATCTCTACAACATGCGGGAGATCCTGCCTTTTAATGATGGTAAAGACCATCTTCACTTTGCCAGTACCTCCTTCACCATCGAGACTTGTTACACCATAATTATTCAATCGGAGATATTGGATAAGTTCCCCAGGATCTTTTTTAGTAATGATGCGGACACTTACCAGCCCGAGGGATATTTTTTCCTCAATGACCATGCCGATGTACGTTCCTGCAGCAAACCCGGCCCCATAGGCAATATAGGCAACAAAATTTGTCAGGTTGTTCATGATTTGGCCAATGGCGAGAAGCCAGATAATGACTTCAAAAAAACCAATTATTGGAGCTAAATACCTGATTCCCTTGGAAATGAAAATTACCCGGATAGTGCCAAGGCTCACATCGCAGATGCGGGCTAAAAATATCAGGATTGGCAGAATTACATAGGTTAAAATTTCGGGAGATAC
>DQIQ01000071.1 GCA_003942085.1 Thermoplasmata archaeon
ACCGATGCGTACCAGCTCGGAATCATTCTCAACAAGGATTCCTGCCACAACAAGCGGACCAATCACTGGCCCTCTGCCCGCTTCGTCAGCACCGCATATCATTGACATCGTGTAACTGATAGAAGTAAAAAGATGTTACGAAAACCCTCATAGACAATTTTTTAATATCGGACCCTATTCAGGCCCCTAGAACGCCGCCGTAGCTTAGCTGGTGGAGCGGCTGATTCGTAATCAGCAGGTCAGGGGTCCAAATCCCTTCGGCGGCTTGCTAACTATTAGCATTGTAAGTAAAACGGGGGAAGATTTCGACGGATTTCATTTTCAAAAAATCATTATTTAAATCTTAATATAATCTGATTTTACCGTCCAGAGGTTCAAATCCCTTCCCCTGCACTTTTTTATACTTACAAAGATTTAAATAAACAAGGATTGTTCTTTTTTATAGGGGAAAGGAAACAGATGAAAAAAAACCTACTGTTTATGAAAGGATTCACTGTTGGAATCATTCTCTTGTTTGTTGCGACTGGCATCATTCCATCCGTTGCACAAAAGATAGAGAAACCACCTCAACCAGTATTGGGCGGTCATTGGTTGTATGTTGGTGGGAGTGGACCAGGGAATTATACAAGGATTCAGGATGCTGTTAATAATGCGACTGATGGAGATACTGTATACGTCTATCATGGAACATATACGGATTTTATTCTTACCAATTATGCATGTGTTTATATTGATAAAGCAATTAATCTTACCGGGGAAAATAAATACAACACGACAATAGATGGGTCATTTCAGTTATCCGTTATTCGTATATGGGCTGCTCATCAAGTACAAATTAGTGGTTTCACAGTGCGTAATAGTGGTTCGGGTCTCTACTTTCCCTCTCTAGCAGGCATAGAGGTATATTACTCAGACAATATCACTGTTGATAACAATATTTTTATTGAAAATTATATAGGTGTAGATTTTTATGACAGTTCTAATATTACTTTTTTTAACAATGTTATTTTCGATAATAACGTCGGATGTCATACCCCCGATAAACCTAATTGTTTTGTTCATGATAATTTTTTTCTTAACAATACTTACGGGATTCAGATGTGGTACGGGTCGCCTATCATTGAATATAATGAATTAAAAGGAAATAAACAAGCAATAGATGCGTACCTCAGTCAAGGTAAGGTCCGATTTAACAATTTTATCGATAATCAACTCGATGTAGAAAGAGTGGATATAAGTATCACTCCGATTGGATTTATCCAATTCCTTCTACATAAACCAATCTGGGATGGTAATTACTGGCAAGATTGGAATTTACCACTTCCGAAACCTATGTTGGGGATAGCACGGGTATATATTATCTTCCGATTACCACCATTTAATCCAACTATGCTTCCACTAGGTATTTACCCATTTATTTTGTATGATTGGCATCCCGCGAAGGAACCCTATAATATCCCTGGGTGAGATGAAAAAAGAAAGTATGAAATTGTAGACTTTTACAGGAGTAATTATTATCCCTCACTTAGAATTTAACCGGTAATCTAGGGTTCAAATCCCTTCCCCTGCACATATAATATCCTCCTTAGAAACAGAAACATTGAATCCGATTTACTTAAAATTTTGAATCAAATTTCAATTTTCAAAATATGGTTCTCCGCAATTAGGACATCGTGCAAGTGTCTTTTGTGTTCGTCTCATCAAAACATGTGAACAATGTTTACAATATTCATCATCTTCTTTCCCATTCAAATAATATCTTAATTCAATCATCATCTTCAACTCCTTTTAATTCTATAAGAATATTTATTTGAGAATTTTCATCGATTCATCCATGAGATTTTTATAATCAATTACTTTTACATACGTACTAGTTGTCGCTTCAGATACTATTTTCTTTGCGAGCGGTAATGTTTCTTTTGGAGCTAAGAGTAAAATCGGTATCTCATAAAGAGCCCCTGGTGTTAAGAACTCTTTCAGTGATTTTGTCATAGCAGGGAGGGGAGAAACTTTATGTAAGTATCCTACAATAAGATCGATTTTATCTGCTATCGTTATAAATGCGATATTTTTCCCGTGATTGTCAATATCGTTTCCTATAGGCAGCGTCTTGTACCCCATGCATACGAGTTTTGTTAAAAACGCAGGGTCTGTTCCTTCCAAATAACCAACAGTTTTCATTCTTTCTTTCCTCCAATATTTTATTGTTTTCCCTATTCATCTACATTATATCTTATTTTTATCAAATTACATATACAGCAATTTCTATGCATCAGATTCGGGATCGGGCATTTATCGCAGATTTCATTCATGATATACTATAGTAGTAAAAATAAGTAATATATTCTTTGGAGAAAAATTCATTCAATTGACCATTATTTCATTAAAAAAATTTACTTTGTTCAATAATTTACGAAAAAAGAGCGCAAAAACATTTAAATTGATTATGTATACAGATATGTAGTTCGCTCTCTGGTTAATGATGAAAAAATAAACATACAACATGTGCTGAATATTGTCAAAGACGAAAAAAGGGTAATCTTTTAGTCATCTTGGTACGCGATTTCACCATGCAATGCTTCATCAAGTTTTGATTCCTCTGTTATAGATACGCGTACTGGTGTAATTTTGTTGATAATCCAGAACATGACATAGGTGAAGACAAACGCCCAAATAGCAGCCAGTCCTACAGCTATTACTTGGACACCAAAGAATCTATATCCACCGTAGAGAAGTCCGTTAGCCCCTGCAATATTGACTGCAGTCGTTGCAAATATCCCTAAAAAGATCGTCCCGATGATGCCTCCGACACCGTGGACGCCCCAAACATCAAGAGCGTCATCCCATTTCTTTTTATTTTTGTACCAAATCGCGATGTAACAGACGATACCTGCCATCATCCCAATGAACATCGCTGCTGCTGGAGTGACATATCCGGCGCATGGGGTGATTGTTGCCAGCCCTGCGATAGACCCCGTTAAAAGACCAAGGAATTTTGGTTTTTTTTCAAAGATCCATGCGATGATAAGCCAAGTGAATGCGGCAACTGACGCAGCAAGGTCCGTATTTAAAAACGCAATAACCGTCACTGAGTTTACGCTTAGTTCGCTGCCTGCATTAAATCCATACCATCCGAACCAAAGTAATCCTGTTCCTATCGCGACAAGAGGCAGACTGTGTGGTATTTCTTTCTTTTTTGCTTTTCGCTTACCGAGGAAGAACACTGATGCGAGTGCTGCCATTCCTGCAGTTGCATGGACAACGATGCCACCTGCGAAATCCTTCACACCCCATTGAGCCAAAATCCCCCCACCCCATACCATATGGACAAAGGGGAAATACACAAGGAATAACCATGCGACAAGGAAGAGAAGGTATGCTTTGAATCGCACACGATTGGTAAATGCACCAGTAATTAAAGCAGGAGTGATAATCGCAAACATCATCTGGTACACGATGAAGACATATAGCGGGATACTTGGGTTACCTGAAAAAGCAGTGGTTGGTGTTATATTCAATAAAAAAGCGTTGTCCAAATTCCCAATGACTCCACCGGTACCACCACTGAAACACAGTGAATAGCCGACCGTAAACCAAATAATATCGACAATCGCCATGGAGACAAAACTTTGAATCATGATCGCAAGAACGTTCTTTCTTCCGACCAGCCCGCCATAGAAAAAAGCTAACCCTGGAGTCATCAGCATAACAAGACTTGTTGCGACAAGCATGAATCCGATATTCCCTGTATCAAACATTCAAATCACCTGATTTTCAGAGGATGATATTCGCTAATTAAGATTTCTTTTATCTTTACTATTATTTATAAATCTTCCCTTCGGATTAATCCAATAGACAAAAAGTAAAAAACCATGTCTTAACAGAAAAAAAACAATCAAATCCGAATCCCTCGATTAAATAATTAATATGGAGTGAATCGCAGATGCGACCGTTTCGGTTTTTCAAAGCTTACCACATACACATCTATAGGACCAGATTCTCTGAGAATGTGATTCATAATTTCTTCTCTCAATAACCGTATGTACCAGGGGTAATGCGTTTTCCCGATAACAATCTTTCCGATTCTGTTCTCACGGGCGTACTTAAGAATCTCATGAGCGATAATTTGACCTTCAGTCTTCACTGTTTTCGCTCCGAGTGATCGTGCGAGATCCATAGTATCATGCAGACGCTGCGTCTCCTGGATGGTCCTTGTTTTTTCGTTGTTTTTAGGCGACTCCACATAAATAACATCCCAATCGGTATTAAGTTCCCCTGCAAGTCGCGCACCTTTTCTAATCAACATGTCAGCATTTACAGAATTAGGACTTATTGCGACAAGCACTCGTTCCTTTGTTAGCTCACCACGGGATTCTTCGGATAACGTTAATTCTTTTCTTGCGGCTTTCGCACCAACACTTTTTGCAACCTCACGAAGTGACAATTCTCGGAGAGCGGTGAGTTTATGTGATTGGAAGAAGTTACGAAGCGCATTTGCAATATTGTCTATTGGATAAATCTTCCCGTCCTCTAGTCGTCCGAGAAGCTCATCCACGGGGAGATCAACATCAACGATTTCATCAGCCAGTTCGGAAAGAAATCTATCTGGAACTGTTTCGCTAACCCTTACCTTGGTCGTTCTCGCAATATCATCGTTAAGACTTTCGATATGCTGGACGTTCATCGTAGTCATCACGTTAATACCCATAGCAAGACATTCCTCGACATCCTGCCAGCGTTTTTCGTTATGTCCCCCTGGTGCGTTTGTATGCGCAAGCTCATCAATGATTACAAGCTCTGGGAGACGCATCAGTACCACATCCATATCCATATCAAAGAGCTCATGCCCTTTGTAATCCACTTTTCGCATTGGGATTTGGTCGAGTCCTTCCAGGAGCAACTCCGTGTCTTTTCGACCATGCGTATCAACGACACCGACGACGACATCAACACCTTTCTCTTTTAGTTGATGTGCTTCCTGAAGCATTCGATAAGTTTTACCGACACCAGGAGCAAATCCTAGAAATACTTTCAGGTTTCCTTTGCCCTCTTGTCGGATCAGATCCAGAAATGACTCAGGGCGAGGACGTCTCTCTTTTTTTATTTCGCGCATACTCAATCGATCAGTACGTTATACAAAGTTGAGTTCTTTGATACTATATAAATTATATGATTTTCATCCATTATGCTAACCCTATTCCTGTGATGAGAAGATCAATGAGTTTGATCCCGATAAACGGCACGATAACACCACCGACACCATAGATCAACGCATTTCTTCGAAGGATACTTGATGCACCCGCAGGTCGATATGCCACCCCTTTTAAGGCAAGTGGGATGAGCAGAATTATAATAATCGCGTTGAAAATGATTGCACTAAGTACCGCGCTTTCAGTGCTGTGAAGACGCATAATGTTCATCGCGCCAAATATGGGAAGTGCGGGAAACATCGCAGGTATTATCGCAAAATACTTTGATACATCATTTGCGATACTGAAAGTTGTCAAGGCACCTCTTGTGACAAGAAGCTGTTTTCCAGTCTCGATGACATCAATGAGTTTGGTTGGGGATGAATCAAGATCAACCATGTTTCCTGCTTCTCGTGCTGCATCGGTTCCGCTGTTCATTGCAAGACCTACATCTGCCTGCGCGAGTGCGGGTGCGTCATTGGTTCCGTCACCAATCATTGCAACCAACTGGCCTTTGGCTTGTTCCTTCCTTATATATCTAAGTTTATCTTCGGGTTTCGCCTCAGCGATGAACTCATCAACCCCTGCTTCATCTGCGATGGTTTTCGCGGTGATCGGATTATCACCTGTAATCATCACGGTTCGTATCCCGACTCGTTGAAGAATACGAAGGCGATCGGCAATTCCAGGTTTTACGATATCCTTCAAATGGATGACCCCCACCACGTGATCATTTTCAGATACCATGAGTGGTGTACCCCCTTGCTGGGAAATGTGCATCACAATGCTATTGACCTTTTCCGGAACTAATCCTCCTAATTTTTTTACATGCCGTACGACTGCTTCGGGAGCTCCCTTTCGTATTACCTTCTCATAAAGGTCAACTCCACTCATACGGGTATCAGCACTAAATTCAACGGGTTGACCCCCATCGGTCTTCTTTTCTTTAGCGCCCTGGGCTATGGCAAGCTCGACAATGCTTCGACCTTCAGGGGTAAGATCTGAAAGTGAACTTAACAGGCAGGTGTCTCGTAGTTCTGTTTCAGCAACATCTGGAGCAGGGATGAATTCAACTGCTTGCCGATTTCCCATGGTTATGGTACCTGTTTTATCGAGGAGTATAACATCGACATCACCAGCTGCTTCAATAGCCCGACCGCTTTTCGCAATGACGTTTCGAGCGAGAAGTCGGTCCATCCCTGCGATACCGATGGCACTCAGGAGAGCACCGATGGTCGTGGGGATTAGACAAACGAGAAGACTGATAAGTACCGCGGTATCTACTTCTGTTTCTGTATATGATGCAAATGCTATTAAAGTCATGACTACAACAAGATAAAGGAGAGTAAGGCCTAAGATGAGGATAGCGAGTGCGATTTCATTTGGTGTTTTTTGTCGTTCTGCGCTTTCG
>DQIQ01000072.1 GCA_003942085.1 Thermoplasmata archaeon
GAAGATGACGAAGTAACGCCGGAAGATGTGATCAAATATACAAACTTCTGGTATGGCGATGTTGGTAAACACTTTATCAACGGCGACATTCGGATGGAACAGGGATGGTATGACCTTCTCCGTGAACGTCAGGGAAATTTTTCTGCATATGCAGAAATCGGACTGATGATCGATGGTGCAGATTTTATTAAAGATTCACTATTCTGCGAATGGGCGTACCTCATCAATCTTGATCGGGGAGTGCTTGAAGTCTATCGCGGATTCCAGACAAAAGTACCGAAGAAAAACCGGTATGCCCTTTCAAAAGAAGTGATCGCAGAGAAGAAAGCCAAGATCAAAAGCGAGGGGAGAGGGCAGTATTATACGTGGATCAATAACGGTAAAAAAGAAAAAATATTCCATAAAAACCATGCGTATTATAACTGCGATTTGATTGCTCAGATACCTTTAGATATGGTTGAGGATTTCGACATGTCGATGTTCCAAGATATTATCTACATGGTTGAGGAGACCGGAGATGGACATGTCGGAGAGGTTATACCGAAAGACGTGTTTGGAACTGAGGCAATTCGCAGTACCTTCCAACCGAGTGTACTGGCAGTAATCGGGCTGATCACTATTGAGGACAACGGTGCAATGGCATGAACACGGACAAAATGAATCTGGTTAGTCGAGACACATACCGGGGTATCAACCGTCATAGCGAATGGGTGTTTGAATACAACGGCAAGAAAGCCGGGATTGATCGCAACCATGATATTCTCGGTGCGAACTATCATTGTTTTGTTTATGACAAGACAGGCAATCGCATTATAATGGGAAATGGTGAAGGATCGAATACCAAGTGGTATTCAACACTCAAAGAAGCAAAGAAATACGTTGAACGGTATCTGACGGGCATTACAAAGGAGCAACTATGTCTGGCAATGAAATAAAACCAGACCGTAAATTTTACCGGACGATTTATACTCTTGAAGTCCTATCAGAAAGACCGATAGAGGATCTTGTCAGTCTGGACGATTTACACTACATGATAACATGGGGTGATTGTTCCGGGATGACACACACGGAAGGATCAGAGGAGATCGACGGAGCAACCGCAGCTAAACTACTGATCAAACAAGGTTCAGACCCGGAGTTTTTCATGCTCGATGAGGACGGCAACGATCTTCTTTACGAAGATGATGACGGAGACCAGCCGGAATAAGTGTGCATATGCACATCTCGCCGTGCATCCTATTAGCGCGAACGCACAGACGTAAAAGGGTCGTGTGGGGGTCACAGGTTTCCGCCCATTTTTTCGTAATTCATATGCACAAAGGAGGGATCAAATGCCTACATTTCCAAACATTGCATCAAAAGAATCTATTGACGCAGTTGTTAAAGTTCATCGCAATTTTCAACGGATAAAACGAGAGAAATTAGCTGCTATCGATCATGATCAATGGATACACTGGTCGAAAGGAATAGCCCCGGAAATTGAAGAACTGCGAAAAACCTTATGGGCGTACGTAGATTGCGCATACAGTAACGTACCCGACGAAAAAAGCAAAGAGATTTTTGAGAACGTCAATGCCTCGGAACTCTTGGTGAGAACGCAAGAACGCTTGAGGCGTTGGGAAATTTTACAAAACACTCCATATGCAGAGTTATCAGAAGAACAGAAAAACGACGACCGGGTATGGGCTGACAAAGAGTTAGCTGTTATAGTGGATGATTAAGTAATTGTTAAACATAGATTTGATTTAATCGAGGTGTAATCATGGTAAAAGCGAAAGCATATAATATTGTAAAGGTTACCGTAGATGAGATCGCAGAAATGTCCTTTGAGGAATTTGAGGACTTGATTGCGAAACGTGCCGGGTATCCCGGTAAAAAAGAAGCCATTGAATACGATCAGATTGGCAACACTACAAATCCAGATACGATCTTTTTCAATGTTCACACAAAGAAATCCGGGTTAGGTATAATCTCATCAATCAGTAACTTCTTTGGTACAAAGAGACCAGAGATTAATGAGGTTGAGTATGATCAACAGGATTTGTCCATATTGTAAACAACCCTTTAAACCGGGCGAAACACTTACCTCTAACGAGAATGAAGATGTCGTCCATCTCGACTGTGAGCTTGAAATTGAGCGAGAAGTTGAGCGAGAATACTTCAATCGGAAAGGCAATAAGAACAAAAGCACGATAAAGATGCTTTATTAAACGGAGATGAATTATAATGGCGTGTCCTGTATGTGGTGGAGAAACGGGGTTTGACCCGTATTATTCCGGAGATACAATTGAGATTTATGAGAAATGTATTGACGGATGCGGGTGGCGAGCGTTTAGCCACACGGAAAAGCGGTACACTCAATCTACCCTTTTTAGTGGTAGAGGGTGATAGTGTATGGTTATGATCAAAATGTAGATACCGATACATTTACAAGTACCGATAAACGAATAACCTAAACAGATTTTGGAGTGAAAGACATGAGTGATTATAAAAATACAAACCAGAAACAGACGTACAGAAGTTCAAACGATCCGAGGCATCAGCACCAACAGACCTCAAAAAAGATAATATATACCTGTTGGAGATGTCAGAAACTTTGGGATTCTCCCGACAAATTACAACAGGACACCGTTATGTGTCCACATTGCGGGATGATACACGGACACATCACCAACCAGTAAAACTGGAGTGGTCTCCAAAACCCCATTTTTCAGATGTCCATATGCACATCGTAATCAATGGGCGCACAAGGAGTTGTTCCGAGCGTTTTCCTACTTTTACGAACTCTATATGCACGTCGGAAACTACTGGGGGACTTGTATTCTGCAGATGTAAAACAGGGTTTTTTCGTAATTCATATGCACAAATTTATCTCCTGACCGGTCGGTCGAACGACGGTATCGGGATTCCCGGAGTAAAGAGATCAACAAATCAACAAAACGTCATTCTATACCTCAATGTGATGTAGTTTCTCTCATAATATCCTTCCTTCGAGATATGATCTCTTGAAACGGGGTTATTTTAGGTGATGATTGACGGGACGGGGTAATCACGTCCACTCATGAGAGCCACTTGCGATGATCGCTTGATAGATCACCCGTTTACTGAGGAGACTTTAGAGTGTCTTATCGTAAACTTGGAAAAATCATCAACCGTGAGCAAGACACATAATGGGCTAATAGCTGGAAGATGCTAAGCTAACCCGGATACAGAACACGTAAATCCTGTGTTAAACGCGAAACATTAGGGTTTACCGACTATTTCACAATAGTCAGTTGATGAGACAAAAAACGGGCATTATGGACAGAATGTAAGTATGTTTAGAGTATGTTATATGATTAGTATAGATAGTTTAGTTTGTAATTAAATGTCATAATTTAATTATAGTCAGGTCGGTATCGGGTCGCTCCCGTTATCGATCAATTTCAAAATTATTACAAAGAGGTGAGACAAAATGAACGAACGTGAATTTCAAATGTATTTAGATAAATATCGTGTGTTTCCAAAAAGTTCAACGGATGGACGCAAAGAAAGTTACTTTGATACATTCGCTGTATTAAAAGGCAAGCCGCATCCACTTGACCCGTTACCAGATAAAACGTTAGATGATCTTGGGCTTGATATCGAGACAAAGGCGAATCTGAATCGGTGGATGAATCGTCGTGTCTCACGTCTTGAACGAGAAGCAGAGTTTTACAAGGCGAATTTCACTGGTCTTGCAGATGAAGTATCAGAGTTACGCCGTGAAAATGTACTGTTAAGGAATGAGGTAGAGTTACTAAAGAAAACCGGGTTTTTCCCGGCAGGTGAGAAGCGCAAAGATGAAAAGAACCATCGTTTCTCTACGATAGATGTTTAAAAATAAATGGAGTTGAACTGTTATGGAAATTGAACTGGTAAAAGAAAAAACAATGAAAGAACAGATGGAAGAAGCAATTAGTACAGGGCATGGTTACATCATCCCGACATTTTCAATTGCGAGTGGTAAGATGACAGAGGATGACCCGAAAGATACGTTTAATATCGCTCTTGGAGGGCATAACCAAATGTTTTTTATCTTCGGTAAGGGTAAACGCAGAGTGAACATTGATCTTGGGAAAGTCTTGATAGAAGCCTACAAACTGGCACTTGAAGAGTAAACTGCATATACATTTTTACTTAAGTCGTCATTTTGAAGTTCGAGTCAAATTTTCTACGACGTAAAAACTGTCACAAAAACGCAGGGTGCGCTGGTAAGACCACAACTCTATATGCACTAATTATCATTGCATGCTACAAAAAAGGTGAGGAATATGGAACGGCAAAAACGCAAACTTACAAAAGACCTTCTCATTATTACGCTCAAAATGTTCCCGGACGAGATCCTAAAAGATTTACTGTATGATCGTGCGCCGTTACCGGGCATGCCACAGGTAATCTCGTTACCGGATGAAGGTATGGTGATATTAGATTCACCAGAGAAGATCAAAAAAGCAATAACCTTCAAACTGAACCAATTAGATAAAGCGGGGTCAGTTCATGAGATATTCTATTGGATTACAAAACCAAACCGCTTACAAATCTTACAGTTTGTTACTGGTATTTATGAGATGGAGAAAGAGGAGTATTCTAAAATCCTGAAAGATATATGGATGGCGACAGAGTTTCCACATCAGATGCCTATCCCGAAACTGGTTGATATGTTTAATCAGACCGAGGCACACCTGCTGATGTCCGAAGATGAAATGTGCATATACACAAATCTACCGGAGACCGTCACGGTGTTTCGGGGGGTGCAGGATAAAAAAGCAAAACTGCGTGGATTAAGTTGGACAACCGAGTATGAAGTTGCTGAATGGTTCGCTAACCGGTGGCAACGAGGGAAATTATATCAAGCAGAGATTAAGAAGAAACACATTTTCATGTTTACGAACGGTCGTAGTGAACACGAATGCGTAGTTAATCCAAGATACTTAAAGAACGTCAGGCAAATTTACAGTCTGTAAATAAGGTGATAACAAATGGTAAGACACAAACGCACACCGCCATCAGGATATGCCGCATTCCCTACGTTTAATCAGATCAAACAAATGGCGTATGAAAAAATGAAACGACGCAAATCGTATAATCGGTATAAAACAAACCCCTCTGAATATTATACAGAATCAAGAGGGACAACCAAGAAATCTAATCCCAACTGTCCGTATTGTGGCACAGAATCGAATAAGAACGGGTTTATAGATACATTAAATGAATATGCGCAGAGATATAAATGCAAATCGTGTAATAAAACATTCACCGATGACAAGATTAAAGAATTAAAGAAAGGCAAACCCGCTATTAATGTTAAAGAGATCAGAGACCCGCTTACTGGTGAAATAACGATCAAAAAGAAAACCAGTGAGGAACTCAAAATTGAATCTCTCCAAAAAGAGATCAAGGCATTGCACACACAATTAGGGCATAAAGAAACAGACCTTAAAAACCTGCGCAAAACTCTGAACAGCGAGATAAAAGAACTCAAAAAAGAGATTGAACATTTAAAGAAAACTGGTTTCTTCCCGTCGAAAAAAGGCGAGACTGGTAATAACGGTACTGCTAACCGGTTCTCGACAATTGAGGTGGTGTAATTATTATGGCAAGCACATGGGGGTATACAAAAAAATATACAAGCTGGATCGGTGATGGTGGTCATCAAACCCAATATACCAATTACAGTGTTGATGAGCATGGAAAACCGATAAAGGATATAGAAGCCAACAAACTCCAAGATGCATATTACGACGCTCAAAGCGATCATTGGAAAAAGGCTGAGGAGTATATTGATTTCCTACAGACAAGAATCGGGGAACTCGAAGATGAGTTAGCAATTGAGACTGATAAACCGCCGGTGCGTGTTGATGTACCGGCAGAAATGAAGAAACTGGAAAAACAAGTTCAAGATCAGGAAAAGAAAATCCTGAAACTTCAAGAGACTAACCGCAAATTGGAATCGAATCTCTATAAAGAGAAACAAAATTGTGGCGAGGCAACTAGTATAAGGATACGACTTGAACGCCAATATGCTGATGTGTATGAGACAATGGAAGAAAAACACAAAACACTAAAAGATGAGCTAACAATCAGCGATAACCGTAATATGGAACTCAAATCTACGAACGATATACTAAAAAGCGATATTGTGAAACTCAACAAAGAGATTAAACGATTAAAAGATATGAGTTTCTTCCCATCAGTAAATCAGAAGAAAAAGAAAAAGGGGATCGAAAATACAAGGTTCTCGTCGATTGAAGTAGTCTAACTGCATATAGAGATCGGAAAAATGGGTCGCAGTGGGGGGCTTCTCCGACGGTGTGGGGTACCAAGGTACCTCAACGACCTCTCCCCTCTATATGCACTAATGAGGTGAATTATGCCAATGAAAGATTCAAACGATCCAGAATATCCGGAACACCAAGATTTATACGACGATTCTTATATCCCGGCTCCGTCGTGGGGAGGTAGTCGTAGTTTGTTTCGGAGAGATGACGAAGAACACGATCAGCAACTCCGGCATTTAACTCGTATCGAAAATAGGTTAGATGACATCTCGATTGAATTAGACCTCGCTAAA
>DQIQ01000073.1 GCA_003942085.1 Thermoplasmata archaeon
TGCTTTGAGAAGATCTCATGCATCAGATACAACGCCACCGTGCTGTCCTTCCCACCGGAAAGAGCAACACCAATGGTCGCATCATCGCTTGTCTTCCCCTGTTTTTTCATATCTTTTTTTACCCGTCGTTCGACAAATTCAATGAAATGATTTTTACAAAGATGCGCTCCGCTATATCGAATGAACGTAATTGCTGGTTTCTTACATTTCAGACATTGAACGGTCATGAAAAACCTCAAGGGACCACTGAACAATCAAAGCAGAATATCTTCTCATTTTAGTAGTTTACTGTAAAAACGGATTACGAGTCCAAAGCTCCTTAAGTTATATCATTTCAGTTTATTCCTTAATAATAATTGGAAGCAAAAAACAATAAAATATCTCCTTGCCTCATCGACAATTTCAGACAGTCTGATGGTCATCCCAGGTGATTAGATTGACTTGGATTAAAAAAGTCCTCAGCATCCCAATTCCAACCAAGAATAGTTGTCAAAAACATCCAGAATGAAGCCCAGCCAGTTGCCCTACAAACCAACCACATTCCTCTTATTAATACCAGAGGATGTTTGGACTGTCTGATACCCAACCACATTACTCAACGAACCCAGAACAAGAAGAACCACCGCAATGATACTTACAACTATCAGAGGTTTTTTATTCACTTACTTTCCGTCCCTATACAATTTTATAACTGTTAACCTCTTAAAAAACATATCCTTCGAACAACTACAAATGTTTATCAACCCTTGCTGATTATGAATGAATTACTCCGGAGAGGAAAAATTTTTTTCATCCTCGTCTAAACCGGGTGCAAAAAACTCCTTTCCCCACCGGAGCATCACGACACCCCATTAGAATCCTGTTTTTGTGCGAATGACAAACAACTTGTTGAAATAACTAATAAGTTTTATATTATACCAACGTATATCAAACGCGAAAAGATACACTCTAAAAGGTAATAGGTTGAGGAGAAAGTGCTATGCCAGTAAAAAAAGATGTTTGTAGTACAGGCATTGAAGAACTTGATCTTAAAATGTCTGGCGGAATTCCACTAGGGAGCACCGTTCTAGTCACCGGATGCAGTGGATCAGGTAAAACAACACTCTGTATGCAGTTCTTATTCAATGGAGCAAGAAAAGGAGAGCGCGGTGTCTTTTTCACCATCACGGAGCCTCTCTTTAAACTGACGAAGAACCTCGAAGGGTTTGCGTTCTACGACAAAAAACTCATCGAATCAGGTATGGTCAATATCATCGATTTACGTATCATCAGTGAACGGCTCGGCCTCGACACAGAAAAATATACGGTCGAGGATGCCGGTGCACTACTGGACATCTTAAAAGACATCGCTGATGAACTTGATGTGAAACGATTGGTCATGGATTCCATCACTGCTCTCTGTTATCGACTCCAGACCAGAGAGATGATTCGAGATTTCATCTTCAAACTTGGCACGTCACTTGCAGTGATGAAATGTACGACATTGCTGACCTCTGAAGTCCCCCCACAGACGTTCAAATTCTCCCAATATGAGATCGAGGAATTTATCTCCGATGGTATTTTCTTCCTTGGTGATGTCGACAGAAAAGGAGACCTCATCAGAACATTCCAGGTCATTAAAATGAGAGGAACCGATCATTCAAGGGCGAAGTTTGCATTGAACATTTCAGCGCAACGTGGCATCGAGTTGGTACCACTGCTGAAATCCACTGAGTTTGAATCATTCTTGAAACGATAGGAGATGAAAAGATGGTAGATGCTGTTATTGAAGGCATTAGGGAACGGGTCGCAGCAGCAATTCAGGTGAACCAATCCGTTGGTATCCAAGTCCCTGAGAACAGACATGGAGATTTGCTGGAGGCTATCTTTGACTCCATGAGTCGAAACAACACGCATACCACCTGGACGTTTGTAACAGTCAGTAAAACATTTGATTATCTGTCAAAGGCATTCAAAGAGGGCACCAGGAATACCAACATAAAATTCATTGATTGTATCTCACGAGCTGCTGGAATTTCAGATGTGTCCACGAACTGCACGTATATCGAAAGCCCGGTGATGCTCGAGAAGATGATCCTAGAGATTCTCAATAATTTCAAAGGGATGAAACGTGATCTGGATAAGTATATCGTCATTGATTCGCTCAGCGCACTCATGATCTACAATGAACCGGAGATCATCCGAGAGTTCATCTCACTGGTCATGAACAAAAGCAGGGCAGAAAACATCCATGTCGTCTCAATCCTTGTGGAAGAAGAGATGGACTCAAACAAACTGATTCAACTCAACGACAAGATCATTGTGCTGCGAGATTCATTCATCGATTAGAGAGCTGATATTATGACACAATCCGCAATAAAAAAAATGCAGGTTCCACCAATCTCATGGGAGGACAGTAACGCTGATGAGGAACAACTCTCAGATTGGTACAATAACGCATTCCAGGCGGCGGTAGAAAAACTCCAAACAGAACATGGAAATCCTGATACGGTCCTGCGGATGGGTGAGGCGTTCGGCAGAGGACTGTATGCACAACGGCTAAAAGAGAAATCACCGGATTGGACGCTCAAAGAATGGGTAGAGGAATTACAGAACGATGTGTGTAAGCCTCTTGGGACTGAGTTTACCTTCACCAAGGTTTCACCAGATGTTGCAACCACGTTTATGAATCGGAATCCACTGACAGTGGCCACCCAAGAACATAACGCGGCATCGCTCTTCAACTTTGGAGTCATGCGGGGACTCTTCCTAAGTGCGTTTCCGAAAGGAGAGCTTTTGATTAACGAAGAAAAAGCCGCTTATCAGTCAGAATTTATTTTCAAAGCCTATGGATCAGCCAAAGATAAATTTGAACGTGAACGAGTGCTCCGTACGTTCACCTTTTTGAAAAAAGATGACGGCGCCTGAGATAATGGCACGAGAAACGTTTATTAATACACAAGTTGAAAAAAAAGAAGGTTTCATTCGTACAGGAATCGACAAGCTAGACCGTTTACTTGAAGGAGGGATCCCTGGCGGATTCACCGTTGTTCTTCTCGGCAGCCCTGGAAGCAGCACCGAAATTTTAGTCAAACAGATTGCAGCAAGCGGGATCGTCACCTACATAACCACGGAAGAGTCAAAACAGGAAATAATCGACACCATGCAGCGGTTCAAATGGCCAATCCCCGAGATAGATTTTGTCGACATCTCAGAGATTTACTATTCCAACATCCTGCAAGGGGAGCAGAAACGAGTGAGCATCTACGAACAGCGGTCAAAGCTGAAACTCAAAGAGCTCATCGAAATTGGATCAACTGCGATGCCGACGACTACGACTGCTAGCGAAGACTTTTTAGCTATTCTTTCGAACAGGACGAAAAATGTAGCTCAGAAGAAGATTATCATCATCAACTCCCTTGATTTTTTCCTCAGCCAGTACAATCAGGACGATGTGCTCCGAACCATATATGCAATCAAGGTGCAGAACCTGAAGAACAAAGGTGCTCTGCTCATCGTGATGACAAAAGGGGTACATGGCGAATTGTTCGAGCGGAAAATGGAGGGGCTTGCTGATGCGGTCCTGGAGCTTGATGTCATCCAGAAAGGGTCATCATTTGAACGGTACCTCTCGGTTAAGAAAATGCGGAATTATGCAAAAAAAATTGGAATCGCACGTTACGTAATCGATGATTCCGGATTTGTCTTAGAAATGATCGAACGGATCATGTAAAAAAAAAATGTAGCGATCACTCATCTATTGTTTTTTAAAAAAAAAAAGAAAAGATGATTTTTTTCTCGTTTTACTGCAGTGTTATCTTCGAGAAGAAAATCTTAGCCGGGACTGATTTTGTCGCGCCTATCCCTTCAGTACAGTTCACACTTATCTTAATGGTTGGTATCGGAGTGATAAAACCAAGACCAATACCTTTTGGTGCACCAGGGATGGTGAAATTCTGACCGACACCAAGGTTTGCTTGTGAACCAGAGAAATCCTTTGGTTTTATGAACAAGCCGCCCTCAAGAGTGATTGCGCAGGTGACACCGGTCGCGTTCGCCTCTCCGATATTGGTAACAGTCACGGTGAAGCCCTTTCCACCAACAATGCTGATCGTCAATGCTGGTTTTGGAGTCTCAGATGGCATATGTTTCCATATCCCGCCTTCAGGAGCGTCATTAAATGCACCAGCCCAGCCAATCTTACCTGCAACGAAATCAAGGTTCATCATCTGCAGACCAACTTGTTCTGCATAATCAGTCCAGGAATGACCACCGTCAAGACTGTACGATGCCCCTGATTTTGCCGTGGCAGCTCCAGTGCTTATGTACATGTTTTCGGTCCCAGGTATATAGATCATGTCGGTATCATAACAAGTTCCTGAATAGCTCACTGTTGCCCAGGTTGCGCCACCGTCTGATGTTTCTGCAAGCAACGCATTTGCTGCAGCATTTAAATCAATCACAAGTCCATGATCCGCATCTTTGAAGGTTGGTTTGATGTAGGCAGTAAGTGTTGTTTGCGCAACAGTCCAATGGTAACCTTTATCAATGGATTTATAGACACGTCCGACGTTTGTTCCAAACCAGATCGTATCTCCTATGACATCATAGTATCCTACGACACCCCATTCACCGCTTAATGGATTAGGGATATCTGCCTGTGGGATTCTCGTCCAGGTCGTTCCACCATCAGTGGTTGTGTAGATTTCAAAGTATCCTCCAATGGGGTCACCCATGCACCATCCGACATTTGCATCCCAGAAATGAACACAGTCAGGGAACGATGCAGGATCGCTGAATAAAGCGGTTGGTTGACGCACCCATGTGCTTCCACCATCTGAGGTGTAATATATTCCTTGGACTCCACCTGATGCGGCATACATTGGAACCCATGCTTTGTCTGCATCAAGGGCAAAAATCATACAGGATTTTAATCCATCTGCGGCAGTGATAAGCCCGGGTGACCATGTTGTTCCACCATCGATTGTTTTAGTAAAATCTTGGCAGGGCGAAGTTGGACTTATCCCATCATATCCTACAGCCCATACGATATTTTCATCAACACAACTTATATAGTCAATACCTCGGCTCGCATCTGGAAAGTTGGTTGCTTGTTGAATCCACTCTGCATTTCTAAATATGTTTTTTGGTTCCTGAGGCAATATTGTGGCAACGGTTGTTTTCGAGCTCGCTGCTGTTACCGGCATAACGAATGCCAAGGCAATAGCGAGGACTACACTAGCTTTTATTAACATTTTTGTTCTGTTTAAAAGTTTCATAACGTCTTCCCCATTACTTACAACATAGACGTCTTTTTATTTAAATGTTTCGTAAAAAAAAGTAGGATTATTTTATCCTCTGTGCCTCCCATTAAAAACAGATATATGACTGAATTTTAATATTTTTCTTAAAATCGTCAACGGTTTTCCCAGAAGTCGGAAAGGGGACCGAAATATTTTACATATCTGTATTTTATAATTTTTGAAATCATACAATTCGATACTTTCAGTCTCCTGGACCACATCTTTATAAACGTCTTACCCGTTTCTCTTTACAAAAGGGAGTTCTTATGGGAAAAGATAAGGTGAATGAGTCACCACTCAACGATTTACCTGGTGTTGGCCCCGCAATAGCGGATAAACTGATCGAAGCAGGATACGCTGATATGATGAGTATCGCTGTTTCATCGCCAAAGGAATTAGCTGAAGTGGCAGAGATCGGTGAGCCGACCGCTGCAAAGATCATTCAAGCAGCACGAAAGCAAGCAGATGTCGGAAGTTTTGAGACAGGAACCGCTCTACTGGAACGCCGATCAAGAATCGGATCGATTACCACTGGTTCTAAAACATTTGATGAACTGATGGGTGGAAAAGGATTTGACAGTCAAGCAATCACTGAGATGTTCGGGGAGTTCGGCTCGGGGAAAACACAGATAGCACATCAGATGTGCGTGAATGTTCAGCTCCCGAAAGAAAAAGGTGGGTTGGACAGCCACGTGTTTTACATTGACACGGAAAACACATTTCGTCCGGATCGTATCATCCAGATGGCAGAAGCCTATGACCTTGACTCAGATGAAGTGCTCAATAAAATCCATGTCGCACGAGCCTATAACTCCAGCCATCAGATGCTTCTCGTTGATAAGGTCATTGAACTGTCTAAAGAATACCCCGCACGACTGCTGATCGTCGATTCACTCACCAGCCAGTTCCGCGCAGAGTTCGTCGGAAGAGGCGCACTTGCGGACAGACAGCAGAAACTCAACAAACATATGCATGATCTCCTGCGCTGGAGCGACCTTTACAATGGTGTTGTCGTCGTGACCAATCAGGTCGCGGCAAAACCAGATGCGTTCTTTGGTGATCCGACGCGGCCGATCGGCGGGCACATCGTCGGACATACCGCGACCTTCAGGCTTTATCTACGGAAAAGTAAGGGCGGGAAACGAATCGCACGACTCATTGATTCTCCGCATCTCCCGGAAGGAGAAGCAGTGTTTTCAGTCAGTGAAATAGGCATTAGGGATTAAAAA